>DROX01000141.1 GCA_011321725.1 Nitrospirota bacterium
CACCCATAAACTGCTCACTGCTTACTGCTCACTGTGAATAAGGTGTGGTGCTTATTTTTCTTCGGCACCCTGCCTTGTTTTATATCTCTGAGATTATTTTGGACACTACTGATATAATAACAGTTAAAAGCAGGTTTGAGTATATACCTGCAATTATATCATCAACCATTACCCCCAGTCCACCGGGCAGGGTCCTTTCAATTGCCCTTATGGGTGGTGGTTTCAGGATGTCAAAGAACCTGAAGAGCAGGAAGGAGATCAGCACAATCAGGGGTGTAACGGGGTGGAATGCTATGGTGACCAGAAATCCCGCTGCCTCATCAATGACTATGTGTGAACTGTCCTTCTCCTCAAAGATTCCCTCTGCCCTGTCCGAGGCAATGGTTCCTATTACGAATAGGAGGGGGGTAATAAAAAGCACGGAGGCCTTGGTAGCAAAGAGCAGACAGAGTATCGCCGTTACAGCGGTTCCCACAGTGCCAGGTGCAAAGGGACAATAACCAGTAGGCCCCAGTGTTGCGAGGTTTTTTAATATAGTGTCTAAATGTTTCAATCTGTACGTTGTGTTATTATAGTCATCTACTGGCTGGGGCGGGTGGACTCGAACCACCAGATGGGAGATCCAAAGTCTCCTGACTTGCCATTTGTCTACGCCCCAACTATAATAGATTTTCTGATAAAATAGAGTTTATTGTCAAGTGGAAGCAGATACCCAAAACCCGTGATAGAAAAGCTCATATACAAAAGAGGTATATCAGGGTATTGTCTTTGAAGGTCAAGGACTTCCGTACCAGACTGTATTTTAGAAATGAATCCGGATAATAATAGAAAAAGAAAAAACCCGAGGTTCCTTGTTGTTTGCTCCCTGACGGATGTGTTTCAGAGGCATCGCAAGCCGAAGGAGTGCATCAACAGGTATGGCAGGTATCTCGACAGGAAAGACAGGGCACTACTGCAGGAGATATTCTATGGCGTTTTAAGAAATGCCATCTATCTGGAATGGATACTCGGGAGATATCTCTCCAGGCCAGGAAGGACAAGAAAGTCCACCCTTTACAACCTTATGGCAGGGCTTTATCAGGCCATATTCATGAGGGTGCCTGACTGGGCAGTGGTGAATGAGACCGTAAAGGTTGAGCGAATGTGTGGCAGGAATCCGGGCCTTGTGAACGGGGTGTTGAGAAGCTTCCTGAGGGCAGGGGAGGTTCCTGTGCCGGATGGGGATGCTGAAGAGGCCCTTGCGATTCTGACCTCTCACCCCTTATGGTTGATAAGGAGGTGGAGCAGGAGATTCGGCCTGAGGGAGACAGAGAGGCTTGCAAAGGCAAACAACGAGATACCGCCCCTGGTCCTGCGGGTCAACCTGTTAAGGCACAGGAGGGAGGAGATACTTGAAATCTTAACTGACAAGGGAATCAACGCAGAGTATACCCCTTTCTCACAGGCAGGGATAAAGATCATGCCACCCTATGACTTCGGTGATATAGAGGGAATGATCGGTGATGTATTCATCCAGGATGAGGCATCCCAGATGATCTCCTGCCTCCTTGATGCAGGAAAAGGAATGAACATACTTGATGCCTGTGCCGCACCTGGGGGGAAGACAACCCATATTGCAGAGCTGACAGGCGATGAGGCGGCCATTGTAGCCGTTGATGTCAGCCGGGAAAGACTTGACAGGCTCAGAGACAATGTACTGAAGGGGGGGTACCGTTCCATAGGTGTAGTTGAGGCTGATGTGCGGATGATGAACTGGGAGGGCAGGTTTGACAGGATACTCCTTGACAGCCCCTGCTCCTCTCTCGGGGTTATAAGGCGCAACCCCGATCTGAAGTACCGTTACAGAGGGCCTGAGCAGCTTGTCAGGTTCCAGCAAAGACAGCTGGATCTGCTCCTGAGTGTGAGCAGATATCTCAGGGAAGGGGGGCTGCTGGTGTATTCTGTCTGCTCCTTTGAACCTGAGGAGACCACAGAGGTGATATCAGAGTTCTTGCATAAAAAAAGGGATTTTTATATTATAAACAGGATGGACAGATTCGGAGAGTTTTTCACAGAAGAGGGGTTTTTCTATACCTTCCCCCAGAGAGATGACATGGACGGTTTTTTTGCTGTGAGGCTGTCAAGGAGATGAGATCCCTGATCAGAATAGGCCTGTATGTCCTGAGCTTCTTCCTGCTTACCATGATAAGCGGTTATGTAACCTTCAGGGTCATGGGTGCCGGCAAGACGGTGACAGTGCCTGATCTGAAGGGCAAGAACCTTGTAGAGGCGAACAGGGTAATCCTTGAAAAGAGGCTGTATCTGAAGGTACAGGCAGAGGAGTTCAGTACGGATGTGCCAGCAGGTCACATAATTTTACAGAATATCCCTCCCGGCAAGAAGATCAAGGAGGGCAGGACCCTGGAGGTGGTTGTAAGCAAGGGGCCCAAACGGTATTATATGCCAAACTTTGTTGGCATGCTTGTTGATGAGGCCCGTGAGTCTGCAATACAGAAGAACATAAAGATAGAGAGGATCATTAAGGTGCATAATGACAGGTTTGTTACAGACATGGTGATCGCCCAGAAACCCAATGCAGAGGAGAAGGGCTCTGACAAGGTCACCCTTGTGGTCAGTGCAGGCAAGTTCAGGGTACCCTACGTCTGTCCCGACTTTACCACCATGGGGCTTGACGAGGCAAAGTCCCTGGCTGACAGGCTGGGGCTTGAACTTGAGCTTACCGGTTTTGGTGGCATAATCTCATCACAGATCCCCAGGCCTGGCAAGATTGTATTCAGGGGGGATGTGGTCAGACTGGAACTTAAATACAAGGAGGAGCAGGATCTGAAATGGCTCTGATAGCACCATCAATCCTGTCTGCTGACTTTGCAATGCTTGGCCAGGAGATCAAGAGGGCTGAGCAGGCCGGTGCAGACTGGATACATCTGGATGTAATGGATGGAAGGTTTGTTCCCAATATAACGATAGGACAGGAGGTCCTACGTTCCATCAGGGGGGTTACATCCCTTCCCTTTGATGTACACCTCATGATAGTTGAGCCCGAGAGGTATGTCAAGGATTTTGCCGAGGCAGGCTCGGACTATATAACCGTCCATTACGAGGCCTCGGTGCATCTGCACAGGACTGTACAGTTCATAAAAGAATCAGGTGCAAAGGCAGGGGTATCAATAAATCCTGCCACACCTGTGATGGTCCTTGATGAGATCCTTGATCTGGTTGACCTGGTCCTCATAATGTCTGTGAACCCTGGATTCGGTGGGCAGGGATTTATTGAGCAGTCCCTGAGGAAGATCATCCGGCTGAAGGAGATGCGTGATAGAAGAGGCCTTGATTTTCTCATTGAGGTTGACGGCGGGATAAAGACAGACAATGCCCGGAAGGTGATTGATGCCGGCGCAGATGTGCTTGTGATGGGCTCCGGCTTCTTCAATAGTGACGACTATGGTGAGGTTGTAAGGATGATAAAGGGTGGATGAGTGATGGGTGGATCTGTGGACAGCAGGTGTTCTGAAGATAAGGGATTAGCGTACACCATCCTGGACAGGGCGGAGGACCTGCTACAGAGGAACCATTTCACAGATGCCCTGAAGCTCTACAGAAGGGCGGCAAGGGAGTTTGAGGGTGTTGATGACCTGTCAGGTCTTTTTGAGTCCTTTATGGGTATGGCCCACTGCTACAGGATGCTGGGCAGATATGACAGGGCCACAGAGTACTACAGGGATGCCAGGGAACATGCCAGGAGGCTCAGAGACCATCCTGCCTACCATGATGCAAATGTGGGGATCGGCCTTGCCCTGAGAGGTATGGGGCTGTGGAAGGAGGCGCTGAGGCATTTCCAGAGGTCCCTGAAGTATTACAGACGAAGCGATGACAGAGAAGCCATATCCTTTACGCTCTGGTCAATGGCAGGCGCATACAGATACAAGGGTGAGCCCCTGAAGGCGATTGAATTATTAAAAGAGGCCCTGCGCCTGAATAACCCTTCAGGTGATGATATCGCAAGGGGCTATATCCTGAACGCCCTTGGTGGTGCCTGCAGGGTCTCGGGTCTGACAGAGGATTCCCTGAGGTACTACACCGAGGCAAATGAGATATTCAGAAAGAAGAGGGATACCTTCGGGCTGGCCTATTCCTACTGCGGGATCGGGAATGCCCATCGGATGTTAATGGATTACAGGGAATCGGTGGGGTTTTTCAGGAGGGCCCTCCGGTTGTATGATCGGATTGGTGACATAGTGAGTTCAGCCTATACACACTGGAGCCTGGGACAGACCCATCTGATGACAGGAAGGCTTGCCAGGGCAAAGGAGTGCTTTGAGAGGGCGAACCACTATTTCAGGATCACCGGGGATCACAGGGGAAGGATATACTACCTCCTCGGTATCAGCCAGTACTATGCCATGAAAAACAGAAGGGGCGTTGCCAGAAGGCTACTGAGAAGGGCAATAAGAGTCTCAGAAGAGATGGGCTTTTCCCTTGAACACTGTCATGCCCTGCATCTATATAACCACATTATTAACGAGACTGACAAGGGGCTGGATTGTTATAAAAGGGCTGCAGTAGGGTTGTCCTTTAAGGGGATACCCTTTAATATTCCGTAGCGGGGAGTGCGTTTTGTCCTATATTAATGTTCCGAACTTTCTGACAACTCTGAGAATAGTTCTGATTCCTCTATTTGTGAGTTCTCTGATATACAGGCGTTATGACTATGGACTTTATATATTTTTCGTTGCTGCTGTCACAGACTTCCTGGACGGGCTGATAGCCAGGCTGAAGAACCAGCAGACAGAACTTGGCAAGTTCCTTGACCCTCTGGCAGACAAGTTCCTCCTTGTAACATCCTTCGTGCTCTTTGCGGTATACGGCTTTGTCCCCAAGTGGCTCACAATCACTGTAATAAGCAGGGACATAATAATAATCACAGGGTGGCTCATACTGTACTTTCTCACCCACAGGGCAAGGGTGGAGCCAAGCCTTCTTGGCAAGGCTGCTAATGCCTCACAGCTGATACTTCTTGTGTATATCCTCCTTGTCATCAACCTGCAGGGTGATTTCCTGGGGATGGAAGAGGTGTTGATCTATATCACAGCCTTCCTGACGGTTGTCTCTGGAATACATTATATCTACAGGGGGCTTTCTTAGATGTCGGTCAATGGCAATATAGTGGATTATGTCATAGAGGGCAGCCCTGCGGACCGGGCAGGCATCCGGTCAGGTGATGTTATCCTCTCAATCAACAGGAAGAAGATACGAGACATGATAGACCTGATGTATTATTCAGACG
>DROX01000142.1 GCA_011321725.1 Nitrospirota bacterium
CTTCTTCCATTGAAGAATAGTATATTTTCTGTATGGAAAAGGGTTTTGTGCATTTTCATATTCGAGAATACAAGACCATACCAATTCTAAAGTGCCATTCTTTATCATCTCTTGAATATGTAGTTTTGCTTCTGCTTCAAATTTTATTTCTAATCTTGTCTGATCATCAAATGGCCTGTTGAATGTACAATTATCCAAATAAATTATTTTCTTTTTCATGTGGATATTTTATACAAATATGGTAGGAAATTTCATTTTGAAGTGGATGTCTGCTCCGAGGTAATTTTGCGCGGCTGCCCTCACGGCAGCCACTATAGCAAAATTAAATGGACAGCGAGCGTATTCCCCGTGGTCTTTGCCACGGGATAAAGCGAGCGAATATGATGAAAATAATACCTTGCATTAGATTTCCCGCGGTCTCTGCCGCGGGGAAGATCAATCCGCTCAAAATCAATACCCCTTGCCCTATATTATTGTGTCTGGTGAATTTTTACCGGACACTGTCAGCAGGATATGTTAAAGTTCACAAAACAGGACAATAAGATGTCCTCCAAGCCAAGCATGTTAAAGTATCTCCATCACAACCGAAAAGGAATGGAGGTAGGACATGCTCAACAAGGAGGACTGGATGTATATTAACACAGAAAAGGACAGAGGCCTTCAATCAAATAGCAGCTCAAAATCCCTCGGAGATAATATTCTGATGTTTTTGTATCTTTTTATCCCGAGTAATTCTGCGTCGCCAGTAACCAGATAATTCGCCCCAGAAGCAAGGGCACAGGCAATGACATGATTGTCATCCTTATCCTCACATATTTCAGGCACTGGCATATCGGGGTAAACCACATTGCTTACTGCTTCCTTTATTATCTCAATTGCAGATGAAATTTCTTTTTTTGAAATTCTGAATTTCTTGGAGAGAGTTTGCTTAATTTCATTGAGGATAAATGGACAGATTGAAAGTGAAAATTCCCTTAATCTCGCCCTTTTAAGAATCTTTGCACAGACCCCCTCTGTGATAAGGGCAGATATATAGACATTGGTGTCAAATACAACTGTCACGATATGTTCTTAAAGACATCCTCTTCAGTTACTATGCCAAGTTTCTTTGCACGAGGAGATAATCTTTTTTGAAATTCTTTAAGTTTCATCTCCCACAAAAAGAGACTCAGGGATTCTTTAATAATGTCACTTTTATTCCTTCCTGTCTTTTTTGCAAAGTTATTGAGTTCCTTTGAAAGTTCCTCTGGCAGACTTATTGAAAGAACTGTCCTCATAAACCACCTCCTGTATTACAATACACTACATTAAATAAAAAATTCAACGGTTATTGTTGCTCTTACAGGTCTATCACCATGAGTAGATAGAGGAAACTGAATATTGGACGTTTGAAGACCCTCCCCTATTGCACTATCTCCGTACCGATGCCTTCCTGGGTGAATATCTCAAGGAGCAGGCAGTGGGATACCCGTCCATCAATTATGTGGGCCTTTTTTACACCCTCCTTTAGTGCCTGAAGACAGGCCTCCACCTTTGGTATCATGCCACCCTCAATTATGCCCTTCCTGATAAGGCTTCTGGCCTCCTTTGCAGTTAGTGTTGAGATAAGATTGCCCCTTTTGTCAAGCACTCCAGGGACATCTGTAAGCAGGATAAGCTTCTCTGCCTTGACAGAGGAGGAGACCGAGGCAGCCACATAGTCGGCATTTATATTCAGGGTGAAGCCCTCTTCACTTACCCCCACAGGTGCAACAACAGGAATGAAGCCGCTCCTGTCAAGGCTCTCAATTACATCGGGGTTGATCTCCTCCACATCACCCACAAGCCCTATATCAATAATCTCATCTGTGCCTGTCTCAGGTGAGGGCTTCTTTATAACCTTCTTTTTTGCCTTTATGAGGGTACCATCCTTCCCTGTAAGCCCTATTGCCCTGCCACCAAAATGATTTATAAGTGATACTATCTCCTTGTTGACAAGCCCTCCAAGTACCATCTCCACAATATCAATGGTCTCCTCATCAGTAACCCTCTGGCCCTGTATGAATGTAGGACTCTTACCCATCTTTTTCATGGTTTCAGAGATCTTTGGCCCCCCTCCATGCACCACAACAGGGTTTATACCTATGTAGTTCAGTAGTACCACATCCTGTGCAAAGGCCTCTTTAAGGTGCACTTCCTTCTGGGCAGCACCACCGTACTTTATAACAAAGGTCTTTCCATAGAACTTTCTTATGTAAGGCAGTGCCTCAATCAGTGTTTCCGCCTTGGCAATGAGTTCTTTCATCATCAGGCTCCTTTTGACTGATTCATAAATGGTTTATTTTACCACAAATCAGGATGTTTCTAATAAATATTGCAGGATTTAGCGTAAAAAAATCCTTGATTTAACAGCCCAAATCAAGTAAAATAAATAACAATACCTTTGACAAGGAGAAAGATACGGCAGTAGAGTATAAACTTCATTACCATAATCTCATAGAGACTGATACTGCAATATTTGGAGGTACCTTTAATCCCATACATTATGGCCACCTCCGGGTTGCCGAAGAGGTAAGGGAACGGTTAGGACTTCGGTCTATCCTGTTTATCCCATCATCTATCCCGCCACTGAAGACAATGGACGTGATAGATGCGGAACACAGGCTGAATATGGTTAAATTGGCCGTTTCTGACAACCCCTTCTTTGATATCTCTGATATTGAATGCAGAAGACCGGGCGTCTCCTATACGGTGGACACACTTAATATCCTGATAAGGGAGCATTCCCTAAGTAGCCCACTCTTTGTGCTGGGCACAGATGCCTTTCTGGAGTTGCCATTGTGGCACAAACCAGAGGATGTGGTGAAACTGACGGACTTTGTAGTTGTTACAAGACCCCACTATGATGTATCAGAACTTCTGGGGTCACCCTTTGTAAAAAAAAAGAGGCCCCTTTATGAAAATGCCGGTATCTCGGTCTTTGAGCTTATCACGGGAAAAAGGGCCATAGTACTCAGATGTACTAACCTGGATATATCTGCATCATTCATCAGGGAGTCAATAAGGAATGGCAGGTCTATCCGTTATCTTGTTCCTGAAAGCGTAATCTCTTATATAACAGAGCATAATCTATACAGGGGGTGATGACCTTAGAGACGCTTGAGAAAGTAAAATCCATAGTTGAGGCTGCCCTGCAGAAGAAGGCAAAGGATGCCGAGGTTCTGAGATTGACAGGGCTTACAATAATGACCGATTATTTTGTGATCTGCTCCGGAGAAAGTACAACCCAGGTTCGCACAATTGTGGATTACATTGAAGAGAGCCTGAGAAAGAGCGGTATAAAACCCACTTCAATAGAGGGATATACAAACAGCAGATGGGTCCTGATGGACTACGGTGATGTAATAGTACATGTCTTTGAGGAGGAGACAAGACAGTACTATGAGATTGAAAAACTATGGATTGATGCACCAAGAATAGACATTGGCCTATAAGAAGAAGATAAGAATCCTCTGGGTAGGCAAGACAAGGGAAGGGTATCTGCAGGCAGGCATTGACAGATACACCGGGCTCTTGAAACACCATGCAGATCTGCAGATAAAGACAATTAGGGAAGAAAGAGGGTGCAAAGACAGGAACCTGGCTATCAAGAAAGAGGGTGAGAGGATCTTGAGGGCAGTTGATGGGGATTTCATTTTGTTGTCTGAAAGAGGTATATTATTAGATTCCCTGAAGTTTGCGGAACTTCTTGACAGAAGAGAGAGATTAACCTTTGTGCTTGGTGGTCCCTTTGGTGTAGACAGGCCGGTATATGAAGGCGCGGAGATGGTGTTGTCACTTTCACCGCTCACTTTTACGCATGAGATGTCCCGTTTGATACTGCTTGAGCAATTGTACAGGGCTTTCACAATAATAAAAGGAAAGGGGTACCATTACTGATGGGTAAGGTATTTGCCATCCTGATAATACTCTTTTTTGGTCTCATTGCCTATCTTGGTTTTCTGAACCAGAGCGATGTTGCCATCAAACTGACCAGGAACCATATCTATGAGATACCCATGGTCATATTCATTATAATCTCCTCTCTTTCAGGTGCCCTCTTTGTTTTCGTATTCTACACCATACGCGATACAAAGAGGCTCATAAGGAACATAAAGATACAGAAGAAACAGAAACAAAAGGACAGGATTGAATCCATCTACAATGAGGCACTTTCAGCACTTTATGCGCGAAAGAATGATCTTGCCAGAAAGAGGCTGAAAGAACTCCTTGAGCTTGATCCCTCACATCTGAAGGCCCTGCTCAGGCTGGCGGAGATCGCCTATGATGAGGACAACCTCAAAGAGGCCTTTGAGTATTATCATAAGGTCGTTACACTTGAGCCTGACAATGTGGGTGTTAAGCTAAGGATGGCTGAGATAAAACTCCTTCAGAAGGAGTACGAGGATGCATTGAGTTTTATTGAAGATGTACTGAGGAGTGATCCCAGGAACATGGCGGCCCTGCTTGAGAAGAGAAGGCTCCTTGAGATCAAGGGCAGGTGGCATGATCTCATTGAGTTGCAGAAGGAGATCATGAAACATACAGGTAATGAGGAAAAGGCAAGGGAGGAGAGAAGGCTTCTTGGTTACAACTACGAGGAGGCAAGGGAGCTTATTGAATCAGGTGAGCTGGACAGGGCAAAAAAGATCCTCAAGTCTATACTGAAGACATCCAGCGACTTCATACCAGCCCATGTTGCAATGGCAGAGATACTTATCAGGAGATCGCAAAAGAGGGACGCCATCAACTACCTTGAGAAGGTCTTTGAAGAGACGGATTCACTGGTGCTGGTGGCCATGCTTGAGGATATGGTCCTGTCAGAGGAAGAACCCTCCCGGATCATCTCCATATACAGAAAGGCCATTGGCAGAAGGCCAGATGACACCAGATTGAAATACCTGCTCCTTAAGCTCTATTACAGACTTGAGATGCTTGATGATGCCCTTGAGCTGATAGAGGAGTTTGAGAACCAGAGAGTCTATCCAGACCTCAAGAAGATCAAGGCTGCAATAGCCATCAAGAGGGGCAATTACGAGGAGGCGGCAAATATACTCTCCCATATAACAGATATGGGAAGTATATTGAAGCCTTCCCTGTGCTGTTCAGAGTGTGGCTGGGTAACCGATGAATGGCAGGGCAGATGCCCAAGCTGTGGTGACTGGAACAGCCTTGATCTGGACATAAAAGGGGCATGCAAAATCTCTAAAGTGCAGGCAGTTAACTGATGGAAGAGGAAAGCGTAGCTGAGTCAAGATTACCTTACAAGATCGGCAGGGTTGTCCTTGATACAAGCCTCTTTGTCAATCCTGATGTGAGGAAGTACTTTGGAGATACGCCAACAGAGGCGCTTGAGGGTTTTCTCTTTCTTGCTGCTCAGATTCCGATCATGGAATTCTATATGCCACCATCCATCTTCAAGGAACTACTCCATTTCATTGACATGAAGAGGATCTCCGGTGATCTGCTGGTCATTCTTCACCAGAAACCACCAAGTAAATACGAGATGAGTTGTCCTGCCTTCCTGCTCTATGAGCTTATTGAGGACATCAGGGAGAGGATCAACAAGGGGCTGAGGGTGGCAGAGGCAGCGGTCAGGAGGGTGGGCAAAAAGAGCGAGAGGGAGATAATACAGGAGCTTCGTAAGAAGTACCGCGAGGCACTAAGAGAGGGAATTATTGATTCAAAAGAGGATGTGGACCTGATCCTGCTCGCACGGGAGCTGGATGCCCTGCTTGTTACCGCTGACCATGGTGTGATAAAATGGGCTGAAAAGCTTGGCATAAAATGGCTTTTCCCGGAGAAATTCAGGGAGTATCTCCTGAGTTCAATCAAAAAGGCAAAGGGACAGTTTGCATCACATCAGTCGTAAAAGCCCTGTCCTGTCAGCCTCTTTCTCATGATCCTTGCACCCCTGGTGTATATCCTGTAGAAGGTGACAAGGTAGTGCCTTCCGGCTCTTTCAACTGAGACAACCCTGGCGTTCATTCCGATGCTTTTCAGATGCCTTATCAGTGCATCAATGGTCTCCTTTCTGTTTACCCTGATACGGAAGAACTCCTTGAGCTGGTCTCCCCTGCGGAGGTGCTCTATTGTCTTCATCATGGGCCCCAGAAGGGAATCAAGGATGGTCAGCTTTGTCTCCTCATCAAGTTTAATACCAAACTCATCCACTATTGCCAGTATCCTTATCAGCCTCTGCATATAGAAACCACCGGGGAGTTCAGGAAAGAGTGCAGCCGTGGCCTTTATATCACGAATGCAGGAGCCCAGTGTTACATATTTCAGTTCAATTTCAGAATCAGCGGACTTTATGACCACCCCCTCTCTTCCCTGCTGATCAAGCTCGGTGATTACACTTTTTATCATATCAATATCTGAAGATGTATAAGGACCCCATCTCCTGACAGCCTGGATGCCCGTCTCCCTGAAGATGCTGTATCTGTCTGTCAGAGGAAGGCTTCTGCCTTCCCTGTCCTTGATATCAAAGGCAAAGAACATGATATCCTCATCAATATAATCCACAGGTTCTGAGTTATAGGGATTTTCAGGCCCCACCACCTCCCCACAGAGCGTATAGTCAGGATACCTATCAAAGAACTCCACTCTAACCAGCTCATCCAGTCTGTCCATTGTGAAGGGACAGACAAATCCTCCCCTTGTGAAGGCAAATAGCCTGGAGTTGATCCTCTTGATCCTGACATTGTATCCATCCATCTTTTCTTCCAGGTAGAATCTTCCCGGAAAGTGTCTTCTTATACCCTCTGCCAGGTTGAGTATCCTCTTGATTCTCTGGAAGCCATGAAGCATTCCCCCCTGCCAGAAGACAGTGCCTCTGGGATATCCCTTCAGGTCCTTCTTCAGCCGGTAAAAGAGGATATCATCGTATCTGAACCGCTGGAGGCATTCCCTGTTTAAATACCTTTCAGGCAGAAGCCCCTTTAACGGTTCGAATATATCATTCATCCTTGCCTGCATAATGTGAAAGCACGTATTTTACCTCATCCTCCCTGGTCTTTATCCTGCCCGCCAGCAGCTCCCTGGTTAACACTTCAAGTATCTCTGAGTAGACAGGGCCTGGTGGAATTCCCATCCTCTTCAGATCATCTCCTCTCAGGGAGGGTTTTACTTTCCTGAGTTCAAGGAGATACCTGGACACAGCCTTTTGTATCTTTTTCCTGCCTGATATGGCCATTGTGTAGAGTATTGTCTCAAGATTTAAGGGTTTGAGGGTGTTATATATAACGACAGGGTCATCGGTCATGAGCCTGTTTATTACCTCATGGGCAAGCCTTTTACCTTCTATGATCTCTTTTTCTTTCTTCGGAGGCGTGGCAAGCCTTTCAAGGGCCTCTTTGGTCTGTTTCAGATCAAGAGGGGTCAGTAGACCCATCAGGTATATCATGGGTCGGTCAATCTCCTCATCCAGGAAGAGCAGGTCAAACCATGTGAGGCTCTCATGAACAGCCTTGAGGGTCTCCTCCAGCTTCCTATCAAATTTAAGTGCCCTGTGGATTACAGATAGAAGCCCATAATCTGCAAGTCTCTTCAGGGCAGCCACGGGATCGGTCTCATTAAAGGTAAGCACCAGTTCATCATATATCCTTGTGCCCGAGATGCTCTCAAAGAGGTTGAGCCTTAGGGCTGACTTGATGAGGTTTTCCGTGTGCTTGCTGATCCGGAATCCGAACCTCTCTGCAAAACGCACAGCCCTGAATGCCCTTGTGGGGTCTTCAATGAAACTGAGGTTGTGCAGTACCCTTATTATTCCTTCCTTGATATCCCTCTGGGCCCCAAAATAGTCAAGAAGGAGACCGAAGTCCTTCCTGTTCAGCTTTACTGCCAGGGTGTTTATGGTAAAGTCCCTTCTGTAGAGGTCTTTCTTTATGGATGAGGTCTCCACCTTTGGAAGGGAGGCAGGTTTTTCGTAGTACTCTGTTCTTGCAGTGGCAACATCAACGGTAAAGTCAGGATGGGGCATATCCTTTTTAAAGATCAGCTTTGCAGTATTAAACCTCCTGTGTGTTATCACCCTGACAGAATCATATCTCCTGGCAAGTCTTTGAGCCAGCTCAATGCCATCTCCTTCCACCACAATATCAATATCAAGGTTTCTT
This sequence comes from Nitrospirota bacterium, assembly GCA_011321725.1. Lineage (GTDB taxonomy): Bacteria > Nitrospirota > Thermodesulfovibrionia > Thermodesulfovibrionales > JdFR-85 > JAADHP01. The sequence goes on from DROX01000142.1 coordinate 8,136, forward strand.
TCACCCCTTAAGATGTCTCTGACCGAACCACCAACAAGATATACAGGGTATCCAAGGCTGTCACCCACCTCACCTGCATCCCTGAGCAGCCTGGTTACCTCTGCAGGAAACCTCTCTTCCAGGAGGCGCCTTATGTTTCTGCCGATTGATGCTCTGCTCTGTGGTTCCTCTTCGGTAATCCGTCGCCTCCTCAGTGTCTCCTCATAGAGGGTCCTGAGGAGATCGGTCCTTGTGATAGCCCCAATTACGCGGTCTTTTTCAACAACGGGCATGAATCTCTGGTTCTGCTCTATCATTGTCCTTTCAACCTCGCTCACCGGTGTTTCCGGGGATGTGGTCTCTGCATCGGTAGTGGTAAAATCCGAGACAGGGCTCTCCCTGAAGCCGTGAAGGAGTGCCTTCTCAACAACCTCCCTGCTGAGTATGCCCATGTATCTGTCCTTCTTGAGCACGGGCAGTACATTTACCCCATATCGGGTCATGAGTATCTCTGCATCCCTGATGCTTTTGTTGTGCTGAATGGTGATCACTGGTGAGGTCATTATATCACGGGCCACCTTCTGGGGTTTTACAACGGTCCTGATAATCTCCTCAATCCGCTCCTGTACAATCTCAAGGGGCTCATCCTTGAGCGTTGCAGATGCCGCAACAGGATGGCCCCCACCCCCCAGGGGCTCAAGAACCTTTGAGACATCAAACTCGGGGACTCTGCTTCTACCAACCACGATGATCTTTCCTTCCATTGACATCAACAATATAAGGCCATCAATGTCCTCCATATCCATGATCCTGTGCGCAAGGGGTGCGATATCGCCCACATAGTCCCTCCTGACCGCCTTGACGATCCTTATCCTGATACCATAGAGGGTTATATCATGGGCGGATTCCATCAGCTCCTTCAGTATCTCAAGCTCGTCTCTGCCGAACTCTGTCTTTATATACTCAGACACTATGTTAAGATTGGCCCCCTTCTTCAGGAGGTATGCCACGGCAAGAAGATCCCTCACCGTTGTTGAGGGAAACCTCAGGCTTCCCGTCTCTTCGTATATACCAAGGCAGAGCACCGTTGCCTCCATGGGGGTGATGGGGATCTTTCTCTCCTTGATGATCTCCGTAAAGATCGTGGCTGTTGCCCCCACATCCTCAACCACCTCCAGCTGCCCTCTGAGGTCATCTTCATTAAAGGGGTGATGGTCGTATATGTGGAGCTTTACCTCAGGGGATCTTGCTATATCCTCAAGGGGGCCAAGACGGGAGGCACTCTTTGTGTCAACAATTATCATCCTGTCAATCCTTTTGTCCTTAAGGTCCTTGAGCCTCGTTACAGGGAAGGGTGTGAATATCTCAAGGAACTCCTTCACCTTTCGCTCCTGGGAGCCAGGAAATACAGCGCAGGCAGAGGGATAGAGCTTCTTTGCACCCAACATTGAAGAGAGACAATCAAAATCAGCATTTACATGACATACTATTATCTCCATAAAGGTAGGATAACCTATTTTTTGCTAATTTTTCCTTTTCTCCTTCATAAAAAGAAGACCGGCCGTCTCTTTATTTCAGGTCTTCTTCCTGCTTTTCAGGAATCTCTCAAGTGCCTTTGTGTCCATGGTATTGATGATATCCCCCTTCTCAAGCCAGGCCCTTCTTGCCATATGAACCCCGTACCGCATAAACCTGAACTGTTCAGAGATGTGGGTATCTGTGCATATGACCATGGGTATACCCATCTCCTTTGCCTCACGGGCGTATCTGTCATTAAGGTCAAGCCTCAGGGGATAGGCGTTGATCTCAAGGACTGTACCTGTTTCTTTTGCAGCCCTCAGGATCTGTTCCATATCAACCTCATAGGGGTCGCGCTCACCTATCAGTCTTCCCGTGGGATGGGCGATTATCTTTACATAGGGAGACCTTATTGCACTGAGGAGCCTCATGGTAAGCTGGCCAACAGACTGCCTGAAGCCGGAGTGAATGGAGGCAATCACGATGTCCAGCCTGGCAAGCAGCTCATCAGGGAGATCCAGTGTCCCGTCGCTTCTTATGTCCACCTCCACACCCATAAAAACCTTGAATCCTTTCAGCTTTTTATTTACTGCCTGTACCTCTTTTAGTTCTTCAAGTATCCGCTCCGAGGTGAGCCCTCCGGCCACACCAAGCCCCTTTGAATGGTCTGTGATGGCTATATACCTGTAACCCAGTGATTTTGCAAGTCCCGCAATCTCCTCAATGCTATGGCTTCCGTCACTGTATTTACTGTGGACATGAAGGTCTCCTCTGATATCCTTCAGCTCCACCAGGTTTGGGAGCATACCTCTTTCAGCAGCCTCTATCTCGCCCCTGTCCTCTCTCAGTTCGGGTGGGATAAAGGGTAGCCCCACAGCCTGGTAGACCTCTTCCTCTGTCCTGCCCGCTATTTTTTTTCCGTCAGACTCCCTGAACACACCATATTCGTTTATCTTGAGCCCCCTCTTTACAGCCCTTTCTCTCAGCTTTATATTATGTGCCTTGCTGCCTGTGAAGTACTGGAGAGCTGCGCCGAAGGACTCCTCCTCAACGACCCTGAGATCAACCTGAAGCCCATCCCTGAGGACCACGCTTGACTTAGTGGGCCCCTTTAGCAGCACCTCCTCCACCTCTGCCAGCCTTACAAAGGCATTCATCACCTCAGTGGGGTTTGTTGATGTGGCAAGTATGTCAATATCCTTTATGGTGTCTCTCCATCGCCTGAGGCTTCCCGCAAGGGAGATCTTCCTGACAGACCTGACTCTCTTTAGTCTCTCAATAATGTCTTCAGCAAGGGGCATGACCTTGCCAAGGGGCTGCCGCTCCTTGCCCCTCTTTAGCATCTCTATGCCTCGGATTATATTCTCCTCTGTCTTTTTCTTGATGCCAGGCAGTCCCTGGAGCCTTCCTCCCCGGGCAGCCTCTTCAAGCTCTTCAATGGTGCTGATCCCGAGGGATTCAAAGATCACCTTGGCTGTCCTTGGGCCAACACCTGGTACGGTCATTATCTCCGTAAGCCCCCGTGGTATCTCCCTTCTCAGTTCCTCAAGCCTCTCAATCCTTCCCTTTTCAATATACTCCCTTATCTTTCCAGCCAGGTCCTTGCCGATCCCCGGGACCCTGGTTATCTCATCCTCGCTCATCTCTGCCACATCGCGGCCAAGGCTTTCAATGTTCTGGGCAGCCCTTCTGTATGCCCTGATCCTGAAGGGGTTTTCACCCTTTATCTCAAGCAGGTCTGCTATCTCATTGAATGCCCTGGCAATCTCCTGGTTCGTCATTCTAATCAAGCCCCTTTAGTATCTCCATAAGTTCAAGGGCATTCCTTGGTGCATAGGCATTCACATCATTGTTGAAATAGATGAACACCTCCAGCCCCCTGGCAAGATAACCCTTTATCTCCCTTGCATCCCTCTTCAGTTCTTTGGTGCTATAGCATGTATCATAGGTGCCACCTTTACCATGCCGTCTGATATATACGAAGTCAGAGGTTACAGGTAGTTTCTTGTTGAATTCAGGCCAGTCTGCCATACAGTAGGAGTGGTTGTGTTTTTTCAACAGGCTCGTTACATCTTTGGTGATCCAGCTCTGGTGACGAAACTCAAAGGCATGTTTCACCGGGTAGGGTTTTATGAGTTCCAGGAAACCACAGAGTCTATCCATGTCCAGTTTCATGCCCGGCGGGAACTGCCAGAGAACGACTGCAAGCCTTTCCTTCAGGATCAGAACCAGGTCAAAGAACCTCTTTACCGCGTCATCCACGTCTTTCAGCCTCTTCAGGTGGGTAATAAATCTGCTTCCCTTCACGGAGAAGACAAACCCTACAGGTGCCTCCCTGTACCACTTCCTGAAGGTTTCCTTTTTTGGCAGGCGGTAGAATGTTACATTCATCTCAACGGTGTTGAAATGTTGCTGATAGAAGGAGAACCACCTTGTCTGGGGGATGTCCTCAGGATAGAAGAGCCCCTCCCAGTGCTTGTATGAAAACCCGCTACAGCCGACCCATAGACTGTCCATGACTAAATTTTATCATAGAATCGGGTGACCTGACCACAAGGGAAGGCCTATCTGATGAGTCTTTTGATGAAATACTCAAACTCTATGTCAGGGTCTTCAAAGAAGAAGTAATCCTTACCAAAGGCGGGGCTCAGGTCATCTATCCAGAGGGCATCCTCATCATAATTGGCAAAGAAGGGTCTCAGTACCCACTCTGGATTTCTTGCCTGGATCATGGTCAGTGATATTACCTTTTCACCATATATCTCAGGTGTACCAGTGATCATTACCTTACCTGGTGTTGCAGACATGGAAGGTCCCCTTACAGTTCTTGCAAGCCCGCTGACACGCCTGTACGCATCCCTGAAGATCTCAAAGGCCTCAACAAGGGGTATTCCAAAGTAGTGCTGGGCACCTGTATCACGGACAATGAACATATAGTAGGGGATACAGCCGAGTTCAACCTGTCTGTGCCACATCTGGACCCATATGTCCGGATCATCGTTTATGTTTCTCAGTACCGGCGACTGTGTCCTTATCTCAGCACCTGTCTCCCTGATCCTTGCTATAGCCTCCTGTACCTCTTCCGTTTCAAGCTCTCTGGGATGGTTGAAATGGGCCATGATTGCAAGGTGTTTTCCAGAACGGACGATCCTCCTGAAGAGATGTAGCAGTTCTGCCGAGTCATCGTCCGTCAGGAAACGGTTCGGCCAGTAGGTAAGGACCCTTGTACCGATCCTGATGTTCTGCAGCCCGGGAAGCTCCGATTCTATAACAGGCAGTATGAACTCCTCAAGACCTTTTGTCTTTATCACAAGGGGGTCTCCACCCGTGAAGAGTATATCTGTGACCTCTGGATGGCACTTCAGATACTCAAGCAGCACCTTTATATCCGAGAGTCCCATCTTCAGTTCAGAGTAGCCTGTGAACTGGGGCCAGCGGAAACAGAATGTACAGTATGCATGGCAGGTCTGGCCTCTTTTTGGAAAGACCAGTACGGTCTCGTGATACTTGTGCTGGATACCCTTTAATTTGACCCCGTCTATTGTGGGGACGTTGTATTTCAGCTGGCCTGCCGGATGGGGATTCATGGAGAAGTGGATATCCCTTACAATTGATTTTATCCTCTCCCTGTCGTCCTTTCTTACAGCATCACCGAGTTCATCAAAGTGGTGGGGCAGTAGCATCTCCTTCTGGGGAAAATTGAGGAGGAACAGGGGGTCTTCATGGTAATTCCTCCAGTCGATCAGCTTCTCCACCACATAGTTGTTTGTCTTGAAAGGAAATACATGGGCAGCAACCTCTATGTGGAATAACTCCTCCTTGCTAAGGTTGCTGATATGGGGTATCTCTCCGAGATTCCTTAATGTGTAAACCCTGTAGTCTATTTTTCCGGTCCTCCCATAATCTTTTTTGGTCTGTTTGATTCATCCAGGATGATTACCACTGGTCTGTAATTGTCCAGTTCTGTCTCCGGGATGTATCTCCAGGAGAATATGAAGAGCCTGTCACCCACTGCCCCCTTTCTTGCGGTTGCACCATTGAGACATATCTCACCTGAGCCCCTCCTGCCAGGGATTACATAGGTCTCAAACCGTTCTCCGTTGTTGTAGTTGCTGATCATGATGAGTTCATAGGGGGCCAGGTCAGCAATCTCCATCAGCTCCTCATCTATGGTGCAGCTGCCTTCATAGTCAATGTTGGCTTCTGTCACCCTTGCCATATGTAGTTTTGATTTTAACACCTTACGGAGAGCCATAAGAAATCCTTCGGGTTCTCTTTGAGATTTTTGATGTATTTTTTCATTATACACAAAAAGGATAAGGGATATCAAATAAAATCTGAATGTGAGGAGGGGGTATTGTGTCATACATCTCAACTTTCTATGGAAAACGGCGGTATCGTTTTGGTGATACAAATTGACATACTCATGTCTGTAAGTTATAATTAAAATCAGGAAGGAGCAGATAACATGTTTTATAATCCACAAGAGCATAAATAATGTCCCTTTCCACCATTGATAAGGCCATTGACAGGCTACCTCCTCAGAATCTTGAGGCTGAACAGTCCGTGCTGGGTGCCGTACTGCTTGATAACGAGGCACTGCTGAAGGCCCTTGAGATCATAACGCCAGAGGATTTCTACAGGGATTCCCACAAAAAGATCTTTAATGCAATGATTGAGCTTTTTGAAAAGAATGAACCTATTGACATTATTACGCTCACCGATCATCTCCGGATGAAGGACCAGCTTGAGACAATAGGTGGTGTATCCTATCTTACATCCCTTGTGAATTTTGTCCCCACTGCAGCCAATGTGAGGCACCATGCCAGGATAGTGAGGGAGAAATCCCTTATGAGGGGGCTGATCCAGACGGCCACAGAGATCGTCTCCATGGTCTATGAAGAGGGGCTGCCTGCTGATGATCTTGTTGATATTGCCGAGAAGAACATCTTTGCCATATCTGATAAAAGGGTAAAGACCTCTTTTTCAAAGCTGAAGGATGTCATCAAAGACAGCTTTGAGATGATAGAGGGCCTCTACGACAGAAAAGAGGCCATCACAGGTGTGCCCTCGGGATTTCATGACCTTGATGAACTCACCACAGGCTTTCAACAGGGTGACCTCATCATTGTGGGTGGTCGTCCCTCAATGGGTAAGACAGCCCTTGCCCTGAATATTGCACAGCATGTAGGGGTTGAACTTGGCGAGCCCGTGGCCATATTCAGCCTTGAGATGTCAAAGAAACAGCTTGCCCTCAGGATGCTCTGCTCCGAGGCGATGGTTGACTCTAACAGGGTGAGGAAGGGGTTCATCAGAAAGGAGGACTGGCATAAACTGACCTCGGCAGCTGGAAAGCTCGCAGAGGCACCCATTTTTATAGATGATTCCTCAAGCACCTCTGTACTTGAGATGAGGGCAAAGGCAAGGAGACTGAAGATGGAGCATGGCCTCAGCCTCGTGATCGTGGACTATCTGCAGTTGATGAAGGGAAGGGGCAGCTTTGAGAGACGTGAACAGGAGATATCAGAGATATCCCGTTCCCTTAAAGGGCTGGCAAAGGAGCTTGAGGTGCCAGTGATAGCACTGAGTCAGCTGAACAGGGGGGTTGAGCAGAGGCATGACAAGCGACCCACACTGGCAGACCTCCGTGAGTCAGGCGCCATTGAGCAGGATGCGGATGTGATACTCTTCCTTTACAGGGATGAGGTGTATAACAAGAATAGTTCTGACAACAGGGGCAAGGCAGAGATAATAATTGCAAAGCAGCGTAATGGTCCAACAGACACTGTCTACCTTACATACCTCTCCCATTGCACAAGGTTTGTCCCTTACACTGAGGTGCTATACGAAGAGGAGGAAGAGGTCTTTTAGATGAAAAGGGCACCAGCAGTTGCTGGGCAGTTCTATAACGGTACGCCTGAGGCTCTTACACGTCAGGTAAGCCAGTATATTCTGGACGCACCCAAAGAGCCTGTTATCGGTGCTCTCTGCCCCCATGCCGGCCTTATGTACTCAGGCCATGTAGCAGGTGCTGTCTATTCAAGGATTGAATTCCCTGAGACATTCGTCCTCTTAGGCCCGAATCATACAGGTCTTGGCAGTGCAATCTCTCTGATGGATGAGGGGCAATGGGAGATACCCACAGGGGTCTTTGATATTGACAGGGTACTTGCCCACAGGATATACACACACTCTGAAGGACTGATTGAGAAGGATTCAAGGGCACACCTCTTTGAGCATTCCATAGAGGTGCAGCTGCCCTTTATAGCCTATTTTTCCACCTCTGTAAAGATAGTGCCCATTGCCATAATGACCGCTGACCTTGAGACATGCCACAGGGTAGCCGTGGCTATTGCAAAGGCGATCCAGCAGATGGACTACAGGGTTACGATCATTGCAAGTTCTGACATGAGCCACTATGTCTCTGACTCTGAGGCAAGGGCCATTGACAGCCTTGCCATTGACAGGATCCTCAAGCTTGACCCCGAGGGACTCTACAATACCGTCATCAGGAAGAGGATATCCATGTGTGGATACCTTCCTGCAACGGTTATGCTCAGTGCCTCCATTGAACTTGGTGCACAAAAGGCAGAGCTTGTGAAATACGCAACCTCAGGTGAGGTAAGTGGTGATTACAACTATGTAGTAGGATATGCCGGCATAATTGTGAGGTGAACGTGGGGGATGTGGATAAGAGAAGATACAAGCGATACACAGTGGATGGTCTCTCAGGGCAGCTAACCTATGCCATAAATGCAAGGGTCCTGAATATGAGCATGGAAGGCATGGCGGTTGAGACGAACAGGCTGCTGAATGTTGACAAGAAATACATAATCAGGCTCGGTAACGGGATGGATACAGTTGAGCTTGAGGGAACAATAGTCTGGTCTAATCTTATCAAGACGGAACATCAGTCCACCGGTGATGTGGTGCCTGTCTTCAAGTCTGGCATCAAGTTTGAGGGGCTTCTCACGGAAAAGGCAGAGAAGCTGCTCAGGTTTATTGACAAGAACCGCGTCCTGAAATTAGAGCACAGGCTTCACGGAAGGTTCAGGATAGACTCACAGCCGGCACAGATTGGATATCCCCATGACTATACAATAAAAAAGCTGAGTCTTTCGGGCATGCTCATAGAGACAGACACCACATTTGATCCAGGCATAATGCTTGAGTTCAGCCTCACCCTTGACAATGAGGTGAAGATCATCACCAGAGGCAGGGTTGTAAACACCCGCAGGGATGAGGAGTCGGGAAGATACAGCATCGGGGTTGAATTCATCAACCTCTCTGACAGTAATCGGGAGATACTCAGTGAATATCTCAAGGGCATTATTTGACAGTGACAGGATGAATATGTTTTAATAGTTATCTAATCCATTTCCGGAGGTTTTCTCATGTACGCAATCATTGAGACTGGAGGAAAACAATACAGCGTTAAAGAGGGCGAGGTTATCAAGGTGGAAAAGCTTGATCTGCCCCCTGAGGAGCGGGTAGATATTGACAGGGTCCTGTTGCTTCGTACCAATGACACCACCATCGTTGGCACACCCTACATTGAGGGTGCATCCGTTACAGTTAGGGTTATAGAGACCGGTAAAGACAAAAAGGTGCTTGTATTCAAGAAAAAGCCCCGCAAGGGATTCAAAAGATTGAGGGGGCACAGACAGTTCTACACCAAACTAAAGATTGAAAGCATCAAGGCAGGAGGTTAGAGATGGCACATAAAAAGGGAGTAGGAAGCTCAAGAAACGGCAGAGACAGCCAGGCAAAGAGGCTTGGTGTAAAGAGATACGGCGGGCAGTTTGTCAGGGCAGGTAACATCCTTGTAAGGCAGCGTGGAACAAGGTTCCATCCCGGCTTTAATGTTAAAAGAGGCGGTGATGATACCCTCTATGCATTGATAGATGGTATTGTGAGATTTGAAAGAAAGGACCGTACCCGGACCAAGGTAAGTGTTTATCCCCTGGAGGTCTAAGGAAAGGTTTCCAAAAGCCCCTTCTATATAAAAGGGGCCTTTATTGTGTTAAAGAATATCTGCATGAAATCCCCCTTCCATAAGACAAAATATCCCTATCTGAAGTAAAATATTAAATAATGCTGGATTTCATAACAGTTATTGGTGGAGGGCTTGCCGGCTCAGAGGCAGCCTGGCAGGCTGCAAAGAGGGGCGTTAGGGTGAGACTCTATGAGATGCGCCCCAGGACAATGACCCCTGCCCACAAGACTGCATACCTGGCCGAGCTTGTCTGTTCAAACTCACTGAGGTCAGCTGATCCCATGACCGCGCCGGGTCTTCTGAAGAAAGAGCTGGAGATGGCAGGCTCAATCATAATGGAGGCTGCCCTTGAAAGTGCAGTGCCTGCAGGTTCAGCCCTTGCTGTGGACAGGGAGGTCTTTTCCCGGTACATAACGGAGCGGCTGACCTCCCATCCCCTCATAGAGGTGATCCATGAGGAGGTGACGGATATCCCTGAAGGCTTCTGCATAATTGCCACGGGCCCGCTTACATCCCATGCACTTTCACGGTCTCTCGGGGAGTTGATCGGAGGTGAGTATCTCTATTTCTACGATGCCATTGCACCCATAGTGGATGCAGAGACAATAGACTACTCAAGGGTCTTCAGTGCGTCCAGATATGGAAAGGGAGGGGATGACTATCTGAACTGTCCAATGAACAAGGAGGAGTACGAGAGGTTCTACAGCGCCCTGATCGAGGCTGACACTGTAACGGCAAGGGATTTTGAGGATATAAAGGTCTTTGAGGGCTGTATGCCCATTGAGGTAATGGCAAGAAGAGGGCCTGACACGCTCAGGTTCGGTCCCATGAAACCTGTTGGACTGAAGGACCCCAGGACAGGCAGGGAGCCCTACGCGGTTGTACAGTTGAGGGTTGAGAACAGGGAAAGAACGGCATACAACATGGTTGGGTTCCAGACGAGGCTCAGGTGGCCGGAACAGAAGAGGGTCTTTCGCCTTATACCAGGACTTGAGAGGGCAGAGTTCCTGCGCTACGGGAGTATCCACAGGAACACCTTCCTCAATGGCCCGCTTTTTCTGAACAAAGACCTCTCTCTGAAGGCAAAGGACACCCTTTACATATCCGGGCAGATTACAGGTGTTGAAGGTTACATTGAATCAACAGCCATGGGCCTGTTGGCTGGCATCAATCTGGCCAGAAGGGTCAGAGGGCTTTCCTTCGTAGAGGTACCACCAGAGACAGCCCACGGAAGCCTCATCAGATACATAACAGAGTCAGAACCAGAGGGGTTTCAGCCGAGTAATATAAACTTTTCCCTTCTTCCACCACCAGAGGGCAGGGTAAGGGACAAGAAGCTTCGGAGGAGGCTTGTTGTTGAGAGGGCCATAAGCAGCTGGAAGAGATACCTGGAGGTGATAGGCAATGATTGAGCAGCTCAGGGAGTTCCTCAGATATATGGAGATAGAAAGAAACGCCTCATCCCATACGCTCAGGGCCTACAGAAGGGACATTGAGACCTTTCTTTCCACGGTAAAGACACCACTGGATGAGATAGATGCCTCAGATATCAGGGGCTTTATTGCAAGGAGGTTAAGGGATGGCAAGAACAAGACAACAGTAAGCCGTCAGCTTGCCACACTCAGGTCCTTTTTCAGGTTTCTTCACCGCGAGGGCTACATAAGAAAAAACCCTGCCAGACTGATCCCGAACCCGAAGACAGAGCGGAGACTCCCCAGGTTCCTTACTGTGGATGAGACATTCCAGCTTGTGGAGAAGCCAACAGACCTGGGTTTCCTCCCAATACGTAACAGGGCGATCCTTGAGCTCCTCTATGGATGTGGCCTCCGGGTGAGCGAGCTTGTCACACTCAGCCTTGATGACATAAATCTCAGGGAGGCACTCATAAGGGTAAAGGGTAAAAGGAGAAAGGAACGTATTGTTCCCATGGGCTCAAAGGCGGTAGAGGCGCTCAAGGAGTATATGATTGAAAGATCTCTGCTCAAGAAGGAATCCACGGCCCTGTTCCTTAACCGTTCCGGCAGACCCCTTTCAGACAGAAGCATAAGGAAGATTGTGAGGAAATATGCCATCCAGATAGGGCTTTCCAATGTCTCACCCCATACACTGAGGCACAGCTTTGCCACACATCTCCTGCAGGGTGGAGCTGATCTCAGAACCATACAGGAACTGCTTGGTCATAGCTCCCTCTCATCCACCCAGGTCTACACCCATCTTGACCTTACCCATCTGATGGATGTCTACGACAGGGCCCATCCACTTTCAAAAAAGGGAAAGAAGGGTTGAGGAGTGATGGGTGTCCATAGACATCAGAAGGGGTGGATAAAGCAGACAGTCTGGTACAATGCCCTGGCTTGTCAAATACACAAAAACCGCCTGATTCAGTTATAATAACCCTATGTTTCAGGGCACCACCATACTCTGTGTGAGAAAAGACAGTAACGTTGCAATAGGC
>DROX01000143.1 GCA_011321725.1 Nitrospirota bacterium
CGCCTTTTCAAGGCTCTATCTGGACAACATCAAGAACATTCAGGCATCCTGGGTGACCCAGGGGCTCAAGGTTGCACAGGTGGCCCTCAGATTTGGTGCAAACGATTTTGGCTCCACAATGCTGGAGGAAAACGTTGTCAGGGCAGCGGGAGTATCTTACCGTGTGAGCAAAGAGGATATCATCAATGCAATCAGTAGCGCTGGCTTCAGGGCTGCACAACGAGACACCTATTATAATATACTGAGATTTTTCTGAATCTAAATCAGGCCATAGTCCTTCAGCAGGGCCTGCAGCTTTGCCTTGTTGGCATCAGCCATCTCACAGAGTGGAAGCCTGAACTCCTCCTTTATCCTGCCCATCATTGAAAGGGCGGTCTTCACCGGGATGGGGTTTGTTTCCAGAAACATGGCAGCATTCAGTGGCTCAAGATGGTAATGTAACCGCCTTGCCTCTTCAATCCTGCCCTCCTCACAGGCCTTGCAGAGCTGTGCTACCTTTGATGGCACAACATTGGCAACCACGGAGATAACCCCTTTACCACCAAGCATCATTAAGGGCAATGTGGTGAAGTCATCTCCAGACAGAAGGGTTATCCTTTCGCCGCATAGTCTTATTATATCGCTTACCTGACGCATGTTTGCCGAGGCCTCCTTGATTGCCACTATGTTTTCTATCTCTGCAAGGCGAGCCACTGTCTCAGGCGCTATATTAACCGCTGTCCTTCCCGGCACATTGTACAGAACCAGGGGCAGGTCCACTGCCTCTGCTACGGCCCTGTAGTGTCTGTAAAGCCCCTCCTGCGTTGGTTTGTTGTAATAGGGGGCCACAAGCAATGCTCCATCAGCACCAAGCTCTTTCGCCTTCCTTGTCATCATGATCGTCTCATCAGTGGAGTTGGCACCTGTGCCTGCAATAACAGGTACCCTCTTATTTACCACCTTGATCGTCATCTCTATGACCCTGTAGTGCTCTTCATACTCAAGCGTGGCTGACTCCCCTGTGGTACCGCATGGCACGATGGCGTCCGTTCCCTCTGCTATATGCCACTCTATCAACTCTGACAGTGCCTTTTCATCAACCCTGCCATCCCTGAAGGGTGTGACTATTGCAACAATTGATCCCTTAAACATGATAACCTCCCTGGTAATAGAAATTTATTCTTTATAATGCAACCCAAGGCCAACCCTGTAATGATCATTCTCGGGCTTCACCCATTTTACGATTCCATAACCAGATGGAACAGGCCCCCCGCCCCGGCTTATTGTGATCACATGCCCTTTCTGGAGCGGATAGGAGGTTAATAAGCCAAACCCGTTCTCCGAGATATCTATTATTTTACCCTTGAGTTCTATCCGTGATGCAAGCCCCTTCCGAACCTCTGTGACAGCATACCTGACCGGTATGTCTGCAGGTCTCCTGTTTGATCTCCTCTTTTCATGCATCTGTAAACCCCTCCTCAAGATATATCAATAGTACCCTCAAAGACAGCAACTGCCGGGCCTGTCATGTAAACAGGGCCGTCCCCGTCCCACTCAATCACAAGGTCACCGCCCAGGAGATGAACAGTAACCCTCTGATCTGCCATACCCTGCTTTATACATACAACTGCAGATGCCGAGGCACCGGTTCCACAGGCCAGTGTCTCACCAACACCCCTTTCCCATACGCGCATCCTTATCTCCTGAGGGTTTAAGACCTGGACAAACTCCACGTTTGTCCTCTCCGGGAAAAGGGGGTGGTTCTCTATGAGGGGTCCGAACCTTGACAGTTCAATACCCTCAAGGTCATCTGCTATTATCACTGCATGGGGGTTACCCATGGAGACACAATTGAGCCTGAAAACCTTTGAATCAATCCTGATCTCAATATCATCAGGTCTGTCTGATTTCACAGGGATGTCTTCAGGGTTGAAGAGGGGTACACCCATGTTCACCCTGACCAGTTCACCAGCCCTTTCCGGTCTTATGATCCCGGCCATGGTTTCTATCTCAAGGGGACTGCTGTCACTGAGGCCACTGTCCCATATGTATCTTGCAAGGCAGCGTATACCGTTTCCGCACATCTGTACCTCTGAGCCATCGGCGTTGAAGATCCTCATCCTGAAGGATGCCACCTCAGATGGGCATAGAAGGAGCAACTGGTCAGCGCCGACACCAAAGCGGCGTCTGCAAAGTCTCTGCGACAGGGCCGAAAGTTCACTCAGAGAGAGTTCATTGATAGAGGGATGACGCAGGGTATCAATAAGAATGAAGTCATTGCCAAGACCATGCATCTTGAGAAAATCTATTTTCATTTCCTCAGGAACTCCGGTATGGCCTCGCCACGCATCAGATCCCGCATGGTCTCTCTCTTCCTGATCAGGTAGTGGTCTTTGCCATTTACCAGCACCTCAGCTGGCCGGGGTCTGCTGTTGTAGTTGGAACTCATGGAGAAACCATAGGCACCTGCACTCATTACAGCAAGGTATTCACCCTGCCTGACCGCAGGCATTTCTCTTTGCCTGGCAAGAAAGTCTCCTGACTCACAGATGGGGCCCACCACGTCAGCCACTGTCTTTCTCCTCCTTCTCTTCTGAACCGGGATGATATGATGATAGGCATCATACAGTGTGGGTCTCATCAGGTCATTC
>DROX01000144.1 GCA_011321725.1 Nitrospirota bacterium
CATCATGGCATTGATGCAATGGGATTTAAATAATAAAAGACAGAGTCTTTTAAGACTTAAGTGGATAGACAAGGGTCTTGATGTAAGATACCTGAGGTATTGCTACATGGCATTCTTCACCACCTCTGGGCCTATAGGGTTTGTTTCTTTACTTGTTTTAGTGTATAACGATAAAAATTGAGGTTGCTTTATTGATTAATCCTGTGGTTGGCTTATTTTTATGAGGTGCCCTGCCTTGACAGGGATTTGTGTTGGAGAGTTATGCTGAACCAATGGTATGAACCTATGAATTTAGATTATTCTAAAAATAAAGATTTAATTTTTTTCTTGACAAAGGATATGTCTTTATTGTATAAGAATAGCCATGCCAGGTACTTATCTACCAACTGATTATTTGCCCATACTGATATTTCTGGTGATATCAATCGCCTTCGGACTTGGCGCCCTCCTGATTGGTGCAATCTTCAGGCTCAGGCGTCCCTATAAAGAAAAACTGATGCCCTACGAGTCAGGGATTGACCCTGTTGGTGAGCCACGGGTAAGATTCTCTATCCGTTTCTATGTTATAGCCATGCTTTTCGTTGTCTTTGATGTGGAGGCAATATTCCTTTACCCATGGGCAGTGGTATTTGATAAAATAGGTCTTTATGCCTTTGTGGAGATGATGATATTCATCGGTATGCTCCTTGTAGGTTATATCTATGCATGGCGAAAAGAGGCCTTCAAGTGGGAATGAACAGTCATTAGAGTTGGAAATACAGTTCTGTCTCGCAAAAACCAATAGTCCTGGAGGACTTGATGATAATTGATACAGCAACCCATCTGGTAGAGGTTGAAGAGGGCGTAAAGATCATACCCGGTGCAAATACCATAATTACCACCCTTGACAGGATCGTGAACTGGGGAAGGGCATCCTCATTGTGGCCTGTTACCTTCGGACTTGCCTGCTGTGCCATTGAGATGATGACCACAGGCTCAAGCCACTATGACCTTGACCGTCTTGGCATAATCTTCAGGGGCTCACCCCGTCAGGCAGATTTTATGATAGTGGCAGGCACCGTGACGAAAAAGATGGCCCCTGTTGTAAGGCGTGTATACGATCAGATGCCCGAGCCGCGATATGTAATATCCATGGGAAGCTGTGCCTGCACAGGTGGAATCTTCCGCTCCTACAGCACTGTGCAGGGCTGTGATAGTTTCCTGCCCGTTGATGTCTATGTGCCCGGATGTCCACCAAGACCCGAGGCATTGATGCATGGCATAGTCAAACTCCAGGAAAAGATAAAGAAGGAGCATCTCAGATGGAGCCTCTGGAGATAGCAGAAAGGCTCAAGGAACATTTCCCCACAGAGGTTATAGCTGTGACGGAGTTTCGTGGGCAGGTCTCCCTTACCATCAAGAAGGAACGGATCGTGGAGATCTGCAGGTGGCTCCATGATGAGCCTGACCTGTACTTTGACTACCTTAAAGACCTCTGTGGTGTTGACTATTTAGGCAGAAAGCCTGTGCGTTTTGAGGTGGTCTATACACTCTATTCAATGAAGCACGGACACATGATAAGACTCAAGGCAGAGGTGTCAGAAGATGACCCAGCCATTGACAGTGTGATTGGTATATGGAGAGGTGCAGACTGGCATGAAAGGGAGTGTTATGATATGTTCGGGATAGAGTTCAGGGGGCATCCTGACCTGAGAAGGATACTGCTGCCGGAGGACTGGGAAGGACATCCCCTGAGAAAGGACTATCCTGAGAAGGGTCCTGCAGAAGAATGGAAGGGGTTCCAGGAGGTACTGGACAGGGCGGAAAGACTAAAGGTGTATACATGGAAGGAATAGAAAAGCCTCTACAGACACAGGAGATAACCCTCAATATGGGTCCGCAGCACCCCTCCACACATGGGGTGTTGAGGCTGGTGCTTCAGCTTGATGGAGAGACCGTCGTTAAGTGCACCCCTTATGTTGGGTATCTCCACAGGGGTATTGAGAAGCTTGCCGAAGGAATGACCTACCTGCAGGCACTCCCACTGACAGACAGGCTTGATTATATCTCCTCCATGGCAAACAATGTGGGATACTGTCTTGCCGTGGAGAGGCTCTTCGGGATAGAGGCACCTGAGAGGGCAAAGTTCATCCGGACAATAGTGTGCGAGATGACCCGTATCAGCAGCCACATCATCTGGATTGCCACACATGCCCTTGACCTTGGTGCAATGACGGTGTTCCTCTACTCCTTCAGGGAAAGGGAATGGCTGCTGGATCTCTTTGAGATGCTCTGTGGTGCAAGGCTCACCGTGAGTTATCCAAGGATCGGCGGGGTAAGAAATGATGTCTCACAGGAGTTTCTTGACAGTCTCTATAAATTCACAGAGGAGTTCCCCAGAAGGATAGATGAGTACGAGACCCTGATAGACAAGAACAGGATATGGCTGAGGAGGACAAAGGGTATAGGGGTCATCTCGGCTGAGGAGGCCATCAACTGGGGCCTCAGTGGTCCCACACTGAGAGGTTCAGGTGTCAACTATGATATCAGAAAGCGCTTCCCCTATGATGCATATGACAAGGTTGAGTTTGATATCCCCCTTGGCAAGAATGGCGATGTGTACGACAGGTACCGTTGCAGGATGGAAGAGCTGAGACAGTCAAACAGGATCATAAAACAATGCATAGAGAAGCTTCCCGAGGGTCCAATCATGGCGCCGGATGCACCAAAATTCACCCTTCCGCCAAAGGACAGGGTGCTTGCGGATATGGAATCCCTTATCCATCATTTCGTGCTTATTACCAAGGGGCCCATGGCTGCCCCTGAAGGTGAGATATATGTCCCCACCGAGGTTCCCAAGGGAGAGCTTGGCTTCTACATTGTCAGTGACGGCACCGGCAAACCTTACAGGATGAGGGTGAGGGCACCCTCCTTTGTTCATGCCTCTGTGCTGCCGCGACTCTGTGAGGGTGGCCTTGTTGCTGATGTGATAGCTAATATTGGAACCATAGATATTGTGCTTGGTGAGTGTGATAGATAATCTTAGATTTTAGATTTTAAGATTGCAGATTTGAGAATGAAAAGGATTATGGCGCTGATGGATGAGATAAAAGAGATGAGCAGGAGATATCCTGATAGAAGGGCCGCCCTTCTACCAGGCCTCTATCTGGCCCAGAGGGAATACGGATGGCTCAGTCAGGAGGCCTATGAGGTGGTCTCAAAGGCTCTGAATCTGCCACCCGCCACGGTAAAGGGTGTTGCCACCTTTTATGCAATGTACAAGAAACAGCCCATGGGCAGGCATCTCATACAGCTCTGCACGAATGTGGCATGTATGATAATGGGAGCTGAAAGGCTTGTGGATCTGCTGAAGGAAAGATATGGTCTTGAGCCAGGAGGCACCACCAAGGATGGCAGGTTTTCACTTGTGATCATGGAGTGCATAGGTGCCTGTGACAGGGCACCTGCCATGCTTGTGGATAGGGATTTCCATTCTGACCTTAAGGAAGATAATATCTTTGAGATACTTGAGCAGTATAAATAGCCATGGAAAAGGTCCTGTTAAAAGACATTGATAGACCCGAGACAGCCTCGGTCAGTGGCTACGAGGCATCCGGCGGGTATCAGGCACTGAGGAAGGCCTTTGAGCTTGAGCCAAAGGCGATAATTGAGGAGGTGAAGAAGTCCGGGCTCAGGGGCCGTGGTGGAGCGGGGTTTCCAACAGGGATGAAGTGGGACTTTGCCTCCCGTGACCCGAAGTTCCCGAAATACCTCCTCTGCAATGCAGACGAGGGCGAGCCGGGTACATTCAAGGACCGTCCAATCCTTGAGAAAAACCCCCATCTCCTGATAGAGGGGATGATAATATCAGCCTATGCTCTCCAGACAGAAAGGGGTTACATATATCTCAGGGGTGAGTATCCCCATGCCAGAGAAGTGCTTGAGAAGGCCATTTCAGAGGCATATGAGGCAGGCTATCTTGGAGAGGATATCCTTGGTAAGGGGTTCAGGTTTGACCTTTCAGTGCATCAGGGCGCTGGTGCATATATATGTGGTGAGGAGACAGCCTTGATTGAGTCAATTGAAGGACGGAGGGGACAGCCAAGGATCAAGCCACCCTTTCCTGTCAATGTGGGTGCCTGGGGAATGCCCACAGTGGTCAACAACGTGGAGACCCTTGCCAATATCCCCTACATAGTAGATATCGGCGGAGAGGCCTATGCCGGCATAGGCAGCAAGGACTGCCCCGGGCCGAAGCTCTTCTCTATAAGCTGTTGTGTGGAGCGTCCAGGGGTGTATGAGCTTCCCATGGGAACAAC
>DROX01000145.1 GCA_011321725.1 Nitrospirota bacterium
AATCTCTTTCTCCATGAAAGAATTGAGACCACTGTGGCCAAGGCCAAGGCCATAAGGTCAATGGCGGAGAAGATGGTGACCCTTGGCAAAAGGGGAGACCTTCATGCAAAAAGGCTTGCCCTCTCATATGTTCCCAACAGGACAGCTGTTGCAAAGCTCTTCAGTGATATAGCACCAAGGTTTGCCGACCGCAACGGTGGCTATCTCAGGGTCGTAAGGACGAGAAACAGGCTGAAAGACCAGGCCCCCCTTGCTGTGATAGAATTTGTTGACTATGAGGAAAGAAAGTCTGAGACAAAGAAGGATGAGAAGAGCTGATGGGTGATATACTTATCATAGTTGCAATTTTAGTGCTCTGGATACTTCTTCAGACCGTTATACTTCCAAGGTTGGGTGTGCCCACCTGAGCCTCCCAAGCTGGTGGGACGTGTTCTCCCAAAAAGGACCACAAAAAAGACTGAGTATCTTCAGCATGTAAGGTGCAGGGCCGCTACCTTCTTCTCTGCAGAAAGACCGTTGTAGCTCCTGACCGCCTCTGTCGTCTTCTGTACCACCACACTGATTCCCATGGACTGTAGTTTCTTAACAATCTCATCAGGTACCCTCATCACGCCTGAGTAGCCTGTGCCGATTACCAGCACCTCGGGTTTGTAGCTCAGGACCTCTTCCAGGTCTTCCATGTGCAGGTAATGCCCCTCCTTACGCCACCAGGGATGGAGCACCCGTTCAGGGAAGATTATTACATCTGAACTGTATTCAGTACCATCTATCTTTATCCTTCCGAAGCTGTAGGAGCTGATCTTCTTCATCCCATCATCTCCAGCAGTTCATCATAGGAAATCGTCTTTACACCAAGCCTCCTTGCCTTGTCAAGTTTTGAGCCGGGATTGTCTCCCACAACAAGATAATCTGTGCTCCTTGAGACAGAGGAGGCTGCATGTCCACCAGCAGACTCAATCATCTCCTCCACCTCCTTTCTGGGCAGGGGCAGTGTGCCTGTTATAACGAAGGTAAGACCTTTAAGGGGTTTTTTCTCCGGCTTCTTCTCACCTTCATAATCAGGGTTTGTTATTGAAAGCCCCATCTTCTTCAGGGTTTCAAGTGTCTCAATGTTTGCAGGGTCATTGAAGAAGTCGGCAATGGAGCGTGCGATCTTGTCACCAATCTGGGGTATAGAGGATAACCTCTCCGGTGAGATATGATACAGTTCCTCAAGGGTACGGAAGTTCTTTGCCAGTATCTTTGCGGTAAACTCTCCCACATGGAGAATGCCCAGTGCATAGAGAAATCTTGCAAGGGTGGTTTTCTTGCTCCTCTCAATGGCATCTATCAGGTTCTGGGCCGATTTGTCGGCGAATCTTGGAAGCTTAAGGAGGTCCTCTTTTTTTAATCTGTACAGATCAATAAAGTGTCTTATGAGCCCCTTTTCGTAGAGGAGTTCAACATTCTTTTCTCCCAGCCCCTCAATATCCATGGCATCCCTTGATGCAAAATGCCTTATCCTTTCCCTTACCTGTGCCGGGCAGTTGAGCCCCACACACCTTGCTGCCACCTCCCCTTCCTCTCTTACAACCCTTGAGCCGCACTCAGGACAGCGCTCAGGGATGGGGATCTTTCTTTCCCTGCCTGTCCTTTTCTCCTTTATCACCGTGATCACATGGGGTATCACATCACCTGCCCTTTCCACAACCACCGTGTCACCCTCTCTTATATCCTTCCTCTCAATCTCATCCCAGTTGTGAAGTGTGGACCGTGACACTGTAACCCCTCCTATCTGGACAGGCTCAAGTATGGCCACGGGTGTTATCACCCCTGTTCTTCCCACACTGGGTATAATCTTCAGGATCTTTGTGGTGCCCTGATGGGCGGGGAACTTGTAGGCAATTGCCCACCTTGGCTCACGTGTCTTAACACCAAGCCTCCTCTGGAGTTCCATATCATTGACCTTCACAACAGCACCGTCAGCCTCAAAGGGCAGTGTGGAGCGAAGCTGCTCTACCTCCTTTAGCACTTCTATCACCTCTTCAATATTGCGTGCCTTCTTTACCAGATAGGGAACAGGAAAGCGCGCCCTCCTCAGCCAATCAATAAACTCCATGTGTGAGGAGAAGCTTCCACCCTTTATATAACCCAGTCCATAGCAGGCAAGGTGTAGTTTCCTTGATGCGGTGATTGAGGGATCAAGCTGACGTACAGAGCCTGCCGCTGCATTCCTTGGGTTGGCAAAGAGGGGTTCTCCCTCTCTTTCCCTTTCACGGTTCAGTGCCTCAAAGTCTTCTACGTTCATGTAGACCTCCCCCCTGATATCTATCTCCTCTGGAACCTCATCAACCCCCTCAATCCTCAGAGGAACAGACCTGATGGTCTTGATGTTCTGTGTCACATCCTCTCCCACATAACCGTCACCACGGGTGGATGCCTTGTGGAGTATCCCACCTACATAGCTGAGTTCTATTGCGAGGCCATCATACTTTGGTTCAACAGTGTATTCAATATCACCTGTGATGCCCAGATGCCGCTTTACCCTTCTGTCAAACTCAAGGATATCATCATAGGAGAAGGCATTATCCAGGGAAAGCATGGGCTCTTTGTGTTTTACCTTTTCAAACTTTTCAAGTGGCGGGGCCCCAACCCTCCGGGTGGGCGAGTCAGGGAGTATGTATTTGTATTTCTCTTCAAGCTCTTTCAACCGAAGAAACATCCTGTCATATTCCTCGTCGGATATGACAGGAGAATCAAGCACATAGTACCTGTAACAGTGGTAATTAAGCTCCTTGACAAGCTGTTCAATCTCTTTTTTTATCTCCTCGGGAAGCTCCGTCTTCTTCATGATCACCCCCTGTCTTTGAATTCATTATATTTGATTTTCAGTGCTACTTTCAAGCAAAGGGGTATTGTCTTTGTATGCTCTCCCATCCTTGCATAATCCCAGTCAATCTTTCAGCAAAAGACTGGATTTTATATTCCAGTTCAGGAATTTCCCCGAAAATATATTGTCAACAGAAGAACATATTGTAAGGAAAAGAAGAGTATCTTGACTTTTGATATTTTAAGGCTGGAATCACTATAATTATTAATATGCAGTCCAGGGCTGACTATAAAGAAGGGCTTAATAAGCTGAAAGAGCTTGTCTTTTATAAGATCCTTGAACTGGTGGGCAGGGTTTTCATTATCGTGAGGTACCACGAGGATGTCAGGATAGGCAGGAGGGGGTTCCTGCCAGAGGAGAGGGAAAAGGGTATAGTGCTTGTATTTAACAAGAACATGAACTTTACATGGCATGACTGGGGGATTGAGGCAAGGCTTGTCTTCGGTTCCTCCACAGAGCACTGCCTGATCCCTGTTGAACATATAATCGGTGTATACTCACCCGAGTTGAATACACAGTTCCTGTCTCTGTACGAGGAGGAGGGCAAAAGGATAGAGGTCAAGGAGGAAGAGAAGGAAAAGGTAATGGGTGAGGATAAGGTGATAAAGGTGGACTTCAAGAAGAAGAGCTAAAAGAGATACCTTATCCTTGTTGATTTTAATATGAAATTCCAGAGTGAGTATTCCTGTGATATAAGGCCACAGACAGGGAACCTGTAATGTCCCACAATCCTGTAGAATGCCCTTGCTGCATCTGCGTAGAATTTTATATCAAGGAGTCTCCTCTTGAATGCCTCGGGGAAGAAGCTCTGATAGAATAATATCTTGTCAGCAGCTGTCTTGTAAGCCTCAATGGAGACCTCGGCCTTTTCCACCTCCTCCTTGAGGAGATCAATTATCCTGACCAGCTCTCCCTCATCTTCGTAATGCTTCTTGGGCTCCACGAACCGTGACAGCAGCTTTGAGAGGTACTCTATCTGGAGAAAACGTTCCCTGAGATCAACCCTTGATTCATCACAGGTCTTTACCAGATAGTACCTGAAGAATTTTTCAGTATCTATACCCTGGGAAACCATCCTCATAGATGCCTCCTGCTATCATTATCGTCCAGATTGTATCTTTTCTTTAATAATATTATAACCAAAATCAATACCATCCGATAAACAGTGCAAGTCCTTGCTTTCTGGATGAAGTACCAAAGTATAATGAAGTAACATACCTCACCCGGTCAGAGCATTCTTACATCTGTAGGAATATTCTGATTTACAAAACAACAACTTTTGTGTATAATCTGGCAAAAGAAATAAGCCAGCGAAAGGGTAAAGATAGGGCAACCTGGTGACACAAAGCCACCTGTCCTTCCGGGAACCATGCTTTCCGGAACCCTTTTGAGATGTGATGGACTCCGATTCAGGGGGAGTTTGAGGGGAACTTTCTCTCAAAGCTGGACAGAGGGGCTGTCGAACTGGCATTAAGCGGTCAAGGAAAGCCTACCCTTTTGTGGTTTAAAGTCTATAGTCATGGAGGGGTAAGGATGTTTATATCAAGTAGATACGAACAATCACCATCAAAAAAGACCACAAGACTTTTAATTTTCCTATTTATTCTTACCATTATGATGATTTCCGATAGCTGGGCTGCATCTGGAAATATTACTATTACAGAACCAGCAGCAACGGGAACATATTATACGGATAGAAGTTTTGTAATAAAGGGGTTTTATGTCATGACAGAGGATGATACACCAAGGGGAGTGGCCACTTCTGGATATCCTGCATCAAAATGTAAATACAATAAGGCCAGCCTTAGTCCAGGATACTGGGATATTTATCAGTGGGTAGGGACCCATGCAGAAGTGCACTACAGAATAGACGGTGCATATAGAGGGCGTGTGGGTGAGATTAACTGGGTAAATTGTTGCCCAAAACATGATTGGTTAGGCGAGGATATCCCATTTTCTATATTTGTAAATACAAAGGGTATGCAACCAGGTACTGAACACACAATTACGATATACATGAGAGATATATATGGAGCAAGCTGCTGGGAGGGAAGATGGTGGGGAGACCAGTTTCCGGTTAGGGGAGACATTTTTACTGAAACCACATTCAGATTCAAGGTTTGCAGCAATACAATGGATGTGGATGCGGATGGACATTATCCCATCGGTTCATGTCTTATGCCAAACGATGACTGCAACGACTCAGACGGAACCATTTATCCAGGTGCCCCCGAGATCTGCGACGGCAAAGACAACAACTGTGATGGCCAGGTGGACGAGGATTGCTGTGCAGAGATAGAGAGTTTTACAGGAAGCGATACACTGATTAACCCATCTGCAGGTGGATGGATAGATTTTAGTGCATCCATTTCAAATCCTTCAGGCAATCCAATAGACTGGACACTCAGTCTACCAGGAAGAGAGTTTACAGGTACTACAGAGACTGTTAGTGTACACTGGGATGGCAGGGATTCTTCAGGCAAGCTTGTTGAGCCAGGCAGTTATGTGGCCAGACTCACTGTCAGTTCAGGTAGTTGTGTCAGGACAGAAGAGATTCCCTTCAAAGTGAAATGGACAGAAGACTGTAAGCTACGTGTGAGCTTTGGCTCCACTGCAAACATAGCCAGTGGCAATCTTCAATATTCTCAGAGCCTGTTTCGGCTGCCAAACACCCGGCTCCCACTGGAGCTTACCCTCACATACAACAGCCTTGATGGGTACAATGGCCCACTTGGTATTGGCTGGAGGCATACATATGAGATAACGCTCAGAGACAACAATGACGGAACATTCACACTCACTGAGGGTAATGGAAGAAGGACTGTATTTTACAAAAAGGGAGATTACTATACACCACAGACATCAGGATATCCTGAACTCAGGGAAAACCCTGATGGCACATATAACATCAAACAAAAAGATGGTATTATCTATGCTTTCAACCCCGAAGGGAAGATAACAGCCATAACAGACAGAAACGGAAACTCAATAACATTAAATTACGATATAGCTGGCAACCTTGTAGATATAATTGATACATCAGGAGGGGTTACAACAATAGATTATGATGAATACAACAGAATCACCACCATAACGGATCCCATGGGCAATGCCTACAAATTCACCTACAGTAATGGTGCCCTTGTAACAGTTTCAACACAGGACTCAAAACAGGGTACCCTGAGTTGGACATACACATACGATGAGAATGGCTTCATGCTCACAAGGACAGACCCACTTGGATATACAACCCGATACAACTATGATGAAGACCATAGGGTGGTACAATCCATTGATCCAGAAGGAAGGATTAAAGAGATAACCTATAACCCTGATGCCATGATAACAACCGTCACCGGACCTGACGAAAGTGAGTGGATATACAGATACGATGCAA
>DROX01000146.1 GCA_011321725.1 Nitrospirota bacterium
ACTTTCTCACCCACAGGGCAAGGGTGGAGCCAAGCCTTCTTGGCAAGGCTGCTAATGCCTCACAGCTGATACTTCTTGTGTATATCCTCCTTGTCATTAACCTGCAGGGTGATTTCCTGGGGATGGAAGAGGTGTTGATCTATATCACAGCCTTCCTTACGGTTGTCTCTGGAATACATTATATCTACAGGGGGCTTTCTTAGATGTCAGTCAATGGCAATATAGTGGATTATGTCATAGAGGGCAGCCCTGCGGACCGGGCAGGCATCCGGTCAGGTGATGTTATCCTCTCAATCAACAGGAAGAAGATACGAGACATGATAGACCTGATGTATTATTCAGACGAAGGGGTCCTGGATATCAGGGTGAGAAGAAAAAAGAGGGTCCAGAAGATAAGTGTCATAAAGGAGGAGATGCAGGATCTGGGCATTGTCCTCAGACCCTTCAAGATAAAGAGGTGCAAGAACAGATGTATATTCTGCTTTGTCAACCAGCTTCCAAAGGGGCTCAGAAAGACCCTCTACATAAAAGATGAGGACTACCGCATGTCCTTCCTCTTCGGCAACTACATAACCCTGAGTAACCTCACAGATGAGGACAGGAAAAGGATCGTCCAGCAGAGGCTAAGCCCCCTGTACATATCCGTGCATTCCACAGATCACAGGGTGAGGACTGAACTGCTGAGAAACAGGAACCTCACAGACATAATGGATGAACTGAAATGGCTCACTGACAATCGTATCAGGATCCATGCCCAAGTCGTACTCTGTCCCGGATACAATGACGGAGACAACCTCATAAATACCATAAAGGACCTGCACAGGTTTTATCCCTATGTCATGTCTGTGGCTGTGGTGCCTGTGGGGCTGACCAGGTTTGTAAAGACAGATATCCGCGGGCTTAACAGGGATGATGCCCTCAGGGCTGTCAAGATTGTCAACGGCTTCCAGCGGAGGTTTTTCAAGAGATACGGTGATGCCTTTGTACATGGTGCGGATGAGCTCTATATAAAGGCAGAGAAAAGATTTCCACCCCTGAAATACTACGGGGATTTCCCACAGATTGAAAACGGTGTGGGAATGGTTCCACTCTTTCTGCACAAGGCAAAAAATGTCTCTCCTCCCCGGTTGAGGAGGAGGGCAAGATTTGTGACCTTCACTGCAACATCATTCTATCCCTTTCTGAAAGGGTTCATAGAAAGACTGAAAGAGACTGTAACAATTGATCTCATAGAGGTGAAGAACAACTTCTTCGGTGAAGAGGTGACAGTTGCAGGGCTTCTGACCGGCAGGGACATAATAAGATCCATGGTGGATATAGCTTCAGGGTACGATTTCATCCTTATGCCCGATGTGGTCTTGAGAGAGACAGGAGATCTGCTCCTTGATGATGTCTCCGTGGAGGATATTGAGCATATCCTCGGAAGACCCGTAAGGGTCTTTGACTCAACACCCGATGGACTATTAAATACACTGGAGGTTATAGATGATGATTAATGCAAAGACCCGTGTGACAGGCCTGATAGGTTATCCAGTAGAGCACAGTCTTTCCCCATTGATGCACAACACCGCCTTTGACCGTCTTGGACTTAACTACTGCTATGTTGCCATGCCGGTAAGGGAAGAGGCGCTGAAGGATGCAATCAAGGGCCTGAAGGCATTGAACTTTGCCGGATTCAATGTGACAGTGCCCCACAAGGAGAATGTTATACCCCTTCTTGATGATATAGATGAGGAGGCCAGGTTCATCGGTGCAGTGAATACAGTGAAGAATGAGGATGGGAGGTTGAGGGGATACAATACAGATGGGAGGGGTTTCATGGAAAGTCTGAGGGAGGCCGGGATTGAGGTGAAGGGTAAGGACATATTCATAGTTGGTGCAGGTGGTGCAGCCAGGGCTATTGGCTACTATCTTGTCAGGGAGGCCTCAAGGGTGTGCATCTTTGACATTGACTCAGGCAAGGCCATCTCACTGGTGAATGCCCTCAAAGGGGTCAGAGACAATGTGGTCTTTGTTGACTCCCTGTCAAGGATCAGATCATCGGATCTGATAATAAACGCCACACCCCTTGGTTTAAAGGAGGAGGATCCGCTACCGGTTGACCTTAGACTCCTTAGCAAGGATCAGGTTATATACGATCTGATTTACTGGGATACCACCCTTGTCAGGGAGGCCAGGGCAATTGGTTGCAGGGCTGTTAATGGGCTTGGCATGCTTCTGTGGCAGGGTGTGCTTGCCTTCAGGATATGGACAGGCATAACCCCCCCTGTGGAGATAATGAGAGAGGTACTGATGCAGGGGATGGGGAGAAAGGACTGATAGGGGGTTCGTATGTATGAGAGCAGAAGACGTTCCTTGCGGTTCCCCATATTCGCCATCGCAGAGCTCAGCGGTGCAGCAGCGGAGCAGGAGGGACCGGTAACCACCATGGTTGACAATATATCCCTTCATGGGATGGGTGTGTATTCTCTGAAACCAATAAGAAGTGGCGAGGATATCCAGGTTAAGATCAGGTTCATAGACAGGGATGGTACTGAAAAGATGGGCATACTGACGGGTGACATTGTCTGGTCAATAAAGTACCATGAGGTCTATCTTGTGGGGATAGCCTTCAAGGAAGAGATCAGTCCGTCCAACAACCCGGAGTTGTATTCCTATTATATGGAGATCAGTCCTGTCAGGTCCGGGCATGAATGAGAGGTTCAGAGGCTGTCTTGTTGGTCTTGCCCTCGGGGACTCCCTTGGTGCGGCCTTTGAGGGGATGCCACCGGGAGATTATGAACCCTCATGCAAGGCCCCCCTCTTTTATACCGATGATACAGAGATGATGCTCAACCTCTCCGAGAGCATCATAGAGAGGGGTGAGGTTGTCCCTGAGGATCTGGCAAGGCATTTTATTGAGGGTCTTAATCCACAAAGGGGCTACGGATATGGTACGCTCAGGGTGTTGTCACTGATCAGATCGGGTGTTCCCATTGAGAGGGCAACATCAATGGTATTCAGGGAGGGGTCAAAGGGTAACGGGGCCTCCATGAGGGTTGCCCCTGTGGGACTACTGTACTGGTTTGACAGAGAGCGGATAGTGGAGGCCGCCACCAGGGCAAGCACGGTCACCCATACACATCCCGTTGCAATAGATGGTGCAGTGGCGATTGCCCTTTCCGTGGGGATGATACTTCAGGGGAGCAGCAGGGAGCAGATACCGGGGGAGATCATCAAGTACATGAAGACCAACCTGATGAGGGGAAAGATTGATGCCCTTATGGGTCTCCTGGAGAGGGGCTGTAGCAGGGAGGAGGTGATCCGTCTTCTGGGCAATGGTGTGCTTACAGAAGAGTCGGTGCCAACAGCGATATACTGCTTCCTCAGATACGGCGATGACTTTATGAGGGCCATAGGGTTTTCCATCAGCCTTGGTGGTGACGCTGATACCATCTCCGCAATGACCGGTGCCCTCTGCGGTGCATGGCTTTCCAGGGGTTCCCTTCCCCCTGAGTGTGTGGAGAGGCTGGAGGACCGGGAGAGGATAATCAGTAATGCAGATGGATTGTATGAACTCTCAGAGGCTATCTACAGGGATTTCAGCAAGCATGGAGAATGACTGGATAAGTCTACACATTTTTGTCAAACCCCATAGTTCAGATGCTAACCGGTTATAGAGAACAACCTATAATTAGAACTTGATTTTTATTTATAAAAAATTATTTAATAATGATATTGCGAAACTCGGGAAAAATCATTAAAAGGAAGGGGTTTTAAATGGCTAAGGGTAAGAAACTAAAGAAGGAACTCACGGAAGAGGAGCGGATGGCCATGCCCTTGTACCCCATCGGTGTTGTTGCAGAGCTTCTTGGAACAACCGACCAGACCCTGAGATTGTATGAAAAACATGGCCTTATTAAACCTGCCCGTAGAAACAAGAACAGATACTACTCTGAAAACGATATCAAGTGGCTGAGGTGCCTGAGGGAACTGATACATGTGAAAAAGATCAGCATTGAGGGCATCAAGAAGCTCCTTGATTATGCACCATGCTGGGAGATAACAGAGTGTGCAAAGGACAGGAGGGAGCGGTGTTCAGCCTATATTGACCGCAGCAAACCCTGCTGGGAGCTCAACCGTCTCATCTGTAACCGTGAGACAGGCAAGATCTGTGAGGACTGCATAGTTTATATATCAAAGAAACAGAAGATGAAAAAATAAGTCACTTGAATCTTATCTTCTCTGGTTTGAACTCTGGATCCAGAAGATAGGCCTCCCTGAAATACTTCATTGCTTCAGCATGTCTGCCCAGTTTGTACAGTGAGTATCCTAACAGATAATATGCCGATGGTGTGGGTTTTTTCTGTACATATCGGTAGAGTATCTCCGAGGCCTCTGAAAACCTCTTGTTCTTGTACAGATGCAGGGCCCTTTCATAGTCCTTGTTGACCTGTGCATAAAGGCTGGTGGATGTAAGGGTGAGCATTAATAAAAAGGAAAGGATAAGGGACGTTGTTCTCATCATATACCTCCTTTTAAAATATTTTCCATCCTGGTTCGGTACCTTTCGTGAAGTACTCTTCATAGTCTGAAAAGAGTGATCTCTTTCCTGTTTTTTTGTTGATTTTTAATTTTACAACATTTTGCGGCTTAACGAAACCCTCTTTTTCCCCATCCACGACAATGGACCTCACGAAATCCCTCCACAGGGGTGCTGCAATACGTCCACCTGTCATCCCCTTGCCAAGGGGCTCACCATTGTCATGGCCGATCCACACACCTGCAAGAAGAGAAGGCGTGTATCCTATAAACCAGGCATCACGGTAGTTGTCAGTGGTACCTGTCTTGCCTGCCGCGGCAAAGGGCAGCCTGGCAGCCCTGCCCGTGCCCCTTCTTATCACATCCTGCAGTATGGTGGTTATAATGAAGGCCGTTTCCTCTGATATAATCCTTCTACCCTCAGGCCTGTTATACTCAAGAAGCTTACCGTTCCTGTCAATCACCTTCTTTACAGCAATGGGTTTCATGAGATACCCCCTGTTTGCAAACACCGTATATGCCCCTGTGAGCTCCAGGGGAGAGACGGTAATTGAGCCAAGGACAAGGCTAAGGTCGTCTGGTGTGTCCTCCTTCCTGAACCCAAGCCGCAGGGCGAGGTTATAGATCTCTGAAAAGGGCAGACGCTCTGCAAGGTTTAATGTGGCCACATTAAGGGATTCAGTGAGTGCATCCCTGAGGGTAACCATGCCGTGGAATCTTCTGTCATAATTCATTGGCCTCCAGAGCCTGCCATCCCCCAGGGGATAGGCTTTTGGAGTATCCTTCAGGAGTGTTGATGCGGTCAGACCCCTTTCAAGGGCAAGGGCGTAAATGAAGGGCTTGAAAGCCGAGCCCGCCTGTCTTCTGGCCTTGACAGCCCTGTTGAACTGGCTTGTCCTGTAATCATAACCACCTATCATTGCAATTATGTAGCCAGTAGCTGGTTCAATGGCTACCAGTGCACCTTCCACCTCGGGTTCCTGGCTGAGTGAAACATAGGCAATCCCATCCTCTACCTTCAGGAGTTTGGTGAGGATAACATCTCCCGGGCTCAAGAGCCGGGTGAGGGAATGGGGAGTCTTTCTTTTGGGGCGCTTCAGGGCCCAGAGGGCATCTGATCTTCTGAGTATCCCGTATGCGCCGTTGACCTTCAGGATGGCCCTGTTGTTGTAGACCCTGAGCACTACTGCTCTGAGATTTGTTCCTTTCAGGTTTTTCAGTAGACGGGCATCCACTGTACTGGCCAGTTCCCTTTGAATATCCAGATCCCTGATATGAGAGATGGGGCCTCTCCAGCCCCCTTTCCTGTCCACCACCTCAAGCCCTGTAGCCAGCCTTCTCTGTCCCACTATCTGTGCCCACCGCCTCAGCGTTGTATACACCTTCAGCCCGCCCTTATAGACCCTTTCTATTCCATATCTGTCCTCAAGATAGTCCCTTACATAGGAGAGGAAGTATCCATAGATACCGGTACCCTCCGGCAGGGAACGGAGCTTTATGGGGATCCTCTGGGCATCCCTTCTCTCCGAGGGTCTGAGATATCCCTCCCTTTCCATCCTCATCAGGACCACCCTTGCCCTTGATTCTGCCCTCCTGAGGTCACGATAGGGTGAGTAGAGGTTCGGTGCCTTCAGCAGACCCGCAAGCAGGGCAGCCTCCTTGATGTTGACCTTCCTGACGGGCTTGCCAAAATAGAGCCTTGATGCATCCTCAACACCATAGGCACCGCTGCCGAAGTATGCCCTGTTGAGGTACAGCTCAAGGATCTCCTCCTTTGAGAGTTCCTTTTCAAGCTTGAATGCTATGATCGCCTCCTTGATCTTCCGTTTGATCGTCTTTTCATGGGTAAGATAGAGTGTCTTGGCAAGCTGCTGGGTAATGGTGCTGCCCCCTTCCTTGAAACGCATATGTATGATATCCTTGATCAATGCCCTGACAATGGCAAGGTAATCAATCCCTCTGTGCCTGAAGAATCTTGCATCTTCCGTGGCAATCACGGCATCTATAAGATAGTCTGGCATCTCCCCGAGCTTTACATACCTTCCCTTGTAGATCTTGAACTCCCCTATCAGTACATTGTCAGATGCATAGACCTTTGTGCCCTGTGGTGGATGCATCTTCTTCAATGCATCAACAGTGGGTATCTCCTTCAGGATGGTAAAGTAGAATATACCTGAAGATACCAGCATGAGAAGAAGAATGAACTTGATGATAAAACAGGTTTTTTTCATAACAAACGACTTTAAGTATCAGCTGTAATTAATTGATATCTTAACATGAATTATGAATAAAAAGCACTACTTATGAATTCATGCCTGTCCAGGACAAAAAATTACCAAGGCAGGGCACCTCATAAAAATAAGCCAACCACAGGATTACTCAATAGAGTAACCTGTTTTTCAGTGCTATTGTCTAAATCCGTAAAGAACAAATCATACAGGCCGAGAGGTGGTGAAGAAGGCCATGTAGCAATACCGACAGTGACATACACCATGAAACCTCCTCTCACACCGTAAGGCCTGAAAGGCTTACTCCTGTAATAATTTAAATCCCATTGCATCAATGCCCTGATGAACCACCTCTCGGCCTTGGTTTCCCAATGAAAGTTCTTCTTTTTCAAAGGTGTGGTACTTATTTTTCTTCGGTACCCGCCTTGTTTACAAAACTAAATTATTTTGGACACCAGTGACATGAATTATGAATAAAAAGCACTACTTATAAGACCAGTTCGCCAAGCTCGGCGGATACAATCTCCTGCAATGCCGAGACAGCCTTGAATGCCTGTTTCAGGAGGTCCCTGTCGTGGGATGAAAGCCTGGATGGTCTGATATAGGTATCAATCTTTTCACCTTCAAGGGATTTCATTACCTGTGCCTTGAGTGCATAATGGAGCAGTATTGTAAAGGCAGAGACAAAGTATTCCCCATCATCCCTGTGGATGGCACCCTTCTCAACAAGGGCCTCAATCCTTTTGATTGTGGAGGTCTCCCTTACACCATATTTCAGGGCCAGTATCCTCACGGTCTCAACAATAAAGATCAGCCCGCTACGTTTGATGTCCAGTTCTCCACGATGGGGACCCGTCTTCTCCGTGATTATGTTTCCGAAGAGGCCGATGGGGACCTTGTGGGTACCCTCCTCTTCATGGAGGAGCCTCAGTGCCTCATGGTGGCTTTCCAGTACGTTATAGGCAAAATCCATAAGGGTATTGAATAGATGCTGATTGCCATAGATGGGATATGAATCATAGAGGATGGTGAGATATCTTGTCAGGGCATCAATCTGTGATTCAAACCAGTAGAGTATCTGGATCTTCCATTCTGACAGAGGCTTTCTCCATGTGGGATTCACACTCATTATGTAGCCAGGGCATGTTTGATATCCTATGGAGTCAAGCCCCCGGGAGAACCTCCTTGCGAATTCAATATAGTACTGCTGGTTTTCATAATACCTGCCAGAGTCCTCAATAATCATGGCATGGTCCTGGTCCGCGGTGAAGAGGCTTTCCATCCTGCCATGGCTTCCTGAGACAAAGATACTGATCTCATCGGGTGGATTCCCCATCTCCTCAACAACAAGCTCTATCATCCGCCTGTGTATGTCCTGGTTTATCAGGGAGATCATCTTCACTATCTCAAGTGAATTGATGCCTATTGAGAGCTTTTCTGCCGCAAGCATGGGCAGATGCATCTTCACTGCCCTTAGTTCATCAACTGTTCTGGCCCTGTTGATCTTGTTTATGATCATCAGTGGCTCGGGATGTCTCAATTTCAGGAGATGCCTCAGGGTCACAATCCCCGTGACCTTTCCATCCCTGACAATGGGGAGATGCTTTATCCCCTTTATGGAGAGAACGGACAGGGCATGGTATATGGTATCATCAGGCTTGAGTGTTACAGGATCAGGGGTCATCAACTGCGATACGGTGAGACGGTCCACGGGTATCTCTCTCTGGAAGCGTGAGAGCCATTTGAGCAGGTCCCTCTCTGTAAGGATCCCCACAGGGTGGCCCTCCCTGTCTGTTACCACCACGGAGGATATGTTCCTCCTTGCCATCTCCTTGATTGCATAAGAGAGCCTGTCATCGGGCAGGCAGGTAAACACAGGGGTGATCATTACTGTGTCAATCTCTTCGGCATAGGGGAAGGACTCCATCTTTTTGAGTGATTCAATCCTTTCCCTGAGGTGCTTAAGGGAGGAGACATCTATGACAGGGGAGTTCTTCATACTATAAATCATAAATCAAGGGGATACTTTTTTTCTATAAATATCGCAGCTGCAGGAGAAGAGAGGTGATTGCGGGCTGTTACATTTCGTTTATATATCATTGAAGGCTGTAACATATTGTAACTACCGGTGTTATAACAGCTTGAAAAATCAGGGCAAATTGTTCCTGGCAAAATAATTGCTATACTGGTTATTTAATTAAAAAGATCTCTGGCGTCCAAAATAATTTCAGTTTTATAAAACAAGGCAGGGTGCCAATAAGACAGTCAGGAGTCAGGAGTCAGGAGTGAGCAGTAAGCAGTGAGCAGTGAGCAGCAAGAAAGGCCTTCCGAAAAATCGCAGATTTTTCGGAGTATAAAGAGGTGGTTCATCAGGGCATTGATATAAATGGTTCAAGTGGTCAAGGGTCATGGGGTAAAGGAAACGGTTACATCCTGTTACTTAACTTGAACCCTTGAATCCATGAACCCTTCTCACTTTTATGAGGTGCCCTGCCTGACAGGGATTTATTTAGACAGTTATGTAAAAAGATAGATAAAAAGGCATATATATTTCCTGCAAAATCTGTTATCATAAAAAAAAATTAAAAAAGGAGGTCATCATGTCAGAAAAGGGAATTGATGTTTTAATGGAGGAACAGCGCAGGTTTCCGCCACCTGATTGGTTTTCTCAGAAGGCCTACATAAAGAGCATGGCCGAGTATGAGGAAATCTATCGCAGGTCAGTGGAGGATCCCGAGGGCTTCTGGGCAGAGATGGCAGAGAAGGAGCTGACATGGTTCAAAAGGTGGGATAAGGTGCTTGAGTATGATTTTTACAAGCCAGAGATAAAGTGGTTTATCGGCGGGAAACTGAACGCAACCTACAACTGTATTGATCGCCACCTGAACTCGGAAAGAAGGAACAAGGCAGCCATAATCTGGGAGGCCGACGATGGCCAGTACAGGACATATACCTATCAGCAGCTCTACTATGAGGTGAACAGATTTGCCAATGTGCTGAAGAAGCACGGCATCAAACGTGGAGACAGGGTGACCATTTATCTCTCCATGGTGCCCGAACTTGTCATTGCAATGCTTGCATGTGCAAGGATTGGAGCAATTCACAGTATTGTATTTGGAGGTTTCTCAGCCCAGTCACTGAGGGACAGGATAAACGACTGCCAGGCAAAGATGGTGATAACAGCCGATGAGGGTATAAGGGGTGGAAGACTTGTCCCCCTGAAGGCGAACTGTGATGATGCCCTCCACGGATGTCCTTCCATAGAGAAGGTGATAGTGGTCCAGAGATCAAAGGGTGACGTTGATATGGAGCCTGGCAGGGATTTCTGGTGGCATGAGGAGATCAATGCCCCGGATATCGGGATTGAATGTCCCTACGAGGAGATGGATGCAGAGGACCCCCTCTTCATACTCTACACATCAGGTTCCACAGGAAAGCCCAAGGGTGTGCTTCATACGACCGGGGGCTATCTTCTCTACACGACCCTTACATTCAAATGGATATTTGACTACCATGAGGAGGATATCCACTTCTGCACCGCTGATATAGGATGGATCACCGGGCATAGCTACATCGTGTACGGGCCTCTCTCTGCTGGGGCAACCTCCCTTATGTTTGAAGGCATTCCTACCTATCCTGACCCTGGCAGATACTGGGAGATAGTAGATAAACACAAGGTGAACATAATATATACCGCACCAACGGTGATCAGGGCCCTGATGAGAGAGGGTGAAGGCTGGGTTGAAAAGTATGATCTCAGCTCATTAAAGCTTCTTGGCACAGTGGGTGAGCCCATTAACCCCGAGGCATGGATGTGGTACCACACCCATGTGGGCAGGGGCAAACTCCCCATTGTTGATACCTGGTGGCAGACGGAGACAGGCGGGATACTTATCACACCGCTACCAGGAGCAATGACACTTAAGCCGGGCTCGGCATGCAGACCCTTCCCGGGGGTGGTTCCAAGGGTGCTCAAGGAGGATGGCTCTCCAGCAGAGGTGAACGAAGGGGGGTATCTTGTGATTGAGAAGCCCTGGCCAGGCATGATCAGGGGGACCTATGGTGATCCTGAGAACAGGAGGGTCAAGGAGGTATATTTTGAGAGGTTCCCGGGGAGGTATTTCACCGGTGATGGTGCCAGGGTTGACGAGGATGGTGACTACTGGTTAATGGGAAGGATAGATGATGTCCTTAATGTTTCAGGACACAGGATAGGCACTGCCGAGGTGGAGTCAGCACTGGTAAGC
This sequence comes from Nitrospirota bacterium, assembly GCA_011321725.1. Taxonomy (GTDB): domain Bacteria; phylum Nitrospirota; class Thermodesulfovibrionia; order Thermodesulfovibrionales; family JdFR-85; genus JAADHP01. The sequence goes on from DROX01000146.1 coordinate 10,997, forward strand.
CATGAGGCTGTGGCAGAGGCTGCTGTTGTTGGTTACCCCCATGATGTAAAAGGGGAGGGTATTTATGCCTATGTGGTGTTAAAGGACGGCGTTGACCCATCGGATGACCTGAAAAAGGTTCTTATTGGCCATATCAGGGAGGTTATAGGTCCCATTGCAAAGCCTGACAAGCTCCAGTTTGCACCGGGGCTTCCAAAGACCCGGAGCGGAAAGATAATGAGGAGGATACTCCGCAAGATAGCAAGGGGAGATATTGAGGACCTTGGCGATACCTCCACACTGGCTGATCCATCTGTGGTAGATACACTTGTGAAGGAACGTATACAGTAGAGCATATACGACTCTGGCCATGGGGACCGTGGAAAATATCCACGGTCCCCATTTTTAACTCCGCTGCGGTCCTTCCTTCAGCATTAAAGGATATGAAAAGGCTCAGCAAACAAAGTACTTCAAGAAAAATGATAAGCTATCCTGACTTTCCGAAAATATTGAAAACATAACTCCACTGCCTTTGAAAGGCTCTCTTTTCTGATTTATTTAAACTGAGAGTTGGCAACTGGCGAGTAGTCTATGATATAGATCATGATAAAAGAATCATAACAGTTCCCAGGGTAGGCCATAGAGAGAGGTTTACAGGGGAGGCATATCAGGACGCTAAGATGTATTTGACCAAAAAGGAAGAAGAGATAGCAAAAGGCAAGACCTGCCCCATATCCGTTATACAAGGACATTTTTTGATCTGTCTAATGCGGTCAGTATACAAAAAATAAAATGATATATTATAATAATCCTGTTATTTTTATAATTCCTATGAGATTACACACCAAAGTCAGGGGGAATTAAATGAAAAAGTTTATAGGTTTAATAGGTCTGGGTTATTGGGGTAAAAATCATTTAAGAAATCTAAACGAATTAGATGTATTACATACTGCTTGTGATGTCAATAAATCTATTCTTAAACAGTTTAGTAGTACTTATAACAATGTTAATTTTACAGATTCAATTATAGATATACTTAACAATCCAGAAATTAAAGCAATTATAATTTCCACACCAGCAGCTACACATTACGAAATCGCTAAAAAGGCACTTCTATCAAAAAAAGACGTCTTGGTAGAAAAACCTCTTGCATTAACTGTAAAGGAAGGAGAAGAACTTATAAATATTGCTGAAAAAGAGAGCAGGGTACTTATGGTTGGCCACATCCTCCACTACCATCCAGCTGTTAAAAAATTAAAAGAACTTATTTTTACAGGTCAACTCGGGAAAATACAATATATTTACTCTAACCGATTAAATATTGGAAAATTGAGAGTAGAAGAAAATATTTTGTGGAGTTTTGCTCCTCATGATATTTCACTAATCCTTTCTATTGTAGGTGAGCAACCTGTCAAAGTTTTAGCGGCAGGAGGAGCATATTTAAATGAAGGCATCTTTGACACTACTATTACAACTTTAGAATTTAAAAATAATGTAAGGGCTCATATATTTGTCAGCTGGCTTCATCCATATAAAGAACAGAAGCTTGTCATAGTTGGCTCAAAGGCGATGGCGGTTTTTGATGATGTAAGCAAGGAAAAATTATTCATTTATCCTCATAAGATTGAATGGAAGAATGGTAAGATACCCATAGCTCAAAAGTCTGACTTTCATATAGTGCCTATTGATAATGGAGAACCCCTGAAACTTGAACTTCAACATTTTATTGAATGTGTACTAGAGCGAAAAAAACCCATCACAGATGGGCAGGAGGGATTAAGTGTCCTAAAGATTCTGGATATAGCAGAAACCTTTATAGCTAAAAAAACAGAGGTTCAGGGTCAGACCACTTTACCCTCTAAAATCTATGTTCACGAAAGTAGTTATGTTGATAACAATGTAACTATTGGTAAAGGAACAAAAATATGGCATTACAGTCATATCCTCTCAGGCTCTACTATAGGTTCTGATTGTATAATTGGTCAGAATGTAATGATTGGTCCAGATGTAAAGATTGGTAATAGATGCAAGATACAGAATAATGTTTCTATTTATAAAGGTGTAACTCTGGAGGATGGAGTATTTTGCGGACCATCCTGTGTATTTACTAATGTTTACAATCCAAGAG
>DROX01000147.1 GCA_011321725.1 Nitrospirota bacterium
CAAACAATGTAAAATCAGGCCCTCTCTGTGCCTTTATGAACTCTGTAACACTCCTTATCTCCTCCTCTGATACATAAGGGCCATGGAGCCTCTTTAATCGGGTTCCTGGCGCCATCAGGAGCATATCACCCCTGCCTATCAGCTGTTCTGCTCCATGGACATCTATGATGGTACGTGAATCCACACGGGATGAGACCTGGAAGGCGATCCTTGTGGGGAAGTTTGCCTTGATAATCCCTGTTATAACATCCACAGAGGGACGCTGCGTGGCCACTATCAGATGTATGCCCGATGCCCTTGCCATCTGGGCAAGTCTCACTATGGAGTCCTCCACCTCCTTGGAGGCGGTGAACATGAGATCAGCAAGCTCGTCAATGATGATCACAATATAGGGCAGCCGTTCTCCTTCTGCTACAAGGCGGTTGAAGTTGTCAATATTCTTGGCTCCTGTCTCTGCTATCAGCCGATATCTTCTCTCCATCTCAAGAACCATCTTCTTAAGAGCCAGGTTGGCATCCTTTGGATTCGTCAGAACAGGTGTTATGAGATGAGGGATACCATCGTATATGGAAAGCTCAAGAAGCTTCGGATCTATCATCAACATCTTTACCTCATCCGGTCTTGCTTTATAGATTATGCTCATTATCATGGAATTTATGGAAACACTCTTGCCTGAACCCGTGGTGCCAGCCACAAGCAGATGGGGCATCCGCGCAAGATCAGCCACGATCGGTCTTCCGTATATGTCCTTGCCCAGGGCAAGGGTGAGCTTTGACTGACTCCTCTGAAACTCCTTTGAACCTATGATCTCCTTTAATGAGACAACCCCCTGCTTCAGATTCGGTACCTCAATGCCAAGGGGGGTTTTCCCGGGAATTGTGGCTATCCTCACACTGAGACCTCCAAGGGCCCTTCCAAGGTCCTCTGACAGGGATATAACCTTGCTGATCTTGATGCCAGGGGAGGGCTCAAACTCATACATGGTCACTACCGGACCGGGGTGTACCTGCGTTACCTTCCCCGATATATTGAAATCAGCAAGTTTCTTCTCAAGCAGTTCTGCCCTCTCAAATAACTCCTCTCTGCCGGGTCTTGAAGAGGAATGATAATCACTGAGGAGGTTTATGTCAGGAAGGCTGTATTCACCATCCCTGGTCTGTGGTGGCCCGGGATGGGGCTTTTTCTGCTCAGGAAGCTCTGCCACCACCTCCATCCCCATATCCGGAGCAGCTTCTTCCACAACCCTTATCTTTCCCTTCCCCGGGGTGGTATGAGCCCTTTCCTTCCTACTGAACATATCCTGGATGAGGTCCCCCAGCGATCTTGGGCTCAGGATCACCAGTGCTGACAGCAGCAGGCCTATTGATATGATATAGGCACCTGGCAGGGAAAAGAGCCTGACCAGCACTCCTGCAATCTCTGTGCCCCAGAATCCTCCAAGTGTAAGCCCTGTTTTGATGCTGAATGTATAGGAAAGCAGCTTCAGAAAGACAGGCACTGAGAGGATGAGCATGATTAATCCCACAAGGGTCTCTCTTCTCTTTTCCTTTCCAAGAAGCCTCTTCAACCCATAGACAAAGAAGACAATGGGCAGGATATAGGAGATCGCACCGAAGATGCTTATGAACAGGTCAGAGATGTAGGAACCTATGATGCCTCCCAGGTTCCTAACAGGCCCCCTTGAGTGCGTAAAAAAGGATGGGTCCCACTTGTGGTAACTCACGAGACTGATCCCGATATAGACAGCCACAATGATGAAGAGGATACCCGTGAGTTCCTCTTTTAATCTCCTCAAAACCTGAGCCATATCATAAATATTATAACAGCAAGTATAATCCTGTAGTAAACAAAGCTCCTGAGGCTGAACCTCCTGAAAAACCACAAAAGGAAGGATATGGTAAGAAACCCCGAGACCGCAGAAGATACAAATCCCACCGAGGTGAGTTTCAGATCAATCATTGCCGGGTCTTTTAAAACCTTTAAGCCCTCAAGCAAAATAGCCCCACCAATTACGGGCACCGACATGAGGAAGGAAAACCTTGCAGCATCCTCCCTCCTTATACCCCTGAGAAGTCCTGTGGAGATGGTTATACCCGAGCGTGACACCCCCGGGATAAGGGCTACCGCCTGGGCCATGCCGATCATGACGGCATCCATGAGTCTTATCTCACTGAAGACCCTGCTGCTTTGTCTCTTTTCACTGATAAGCATATAAAGTCCGAAGATGACGAGGGAGGCTGATATTACAAGGGGCGACCTCAGTGTGGTGGCAACAAGATCCTCAAAAAGCACACCCACCACTGCTGCCGGAACTGTGGCAACTATCAGGAGGAACAAGACCCAGGGTCTCCTGAAAAGCATGTCATAGAGATCCCTGGCAAAGTATACAAGCAGGGCAAGCAGTGTTC
>DROX01000148.1 GCA_011321725.1 Nitrospirota bacterium
ATGTTGCCGAAGAAAACTTTGAAATGCTCAGGAAAAGCCTGAAAAGTACCGAACTGAAGGGCCTCAGAATACTCAAGGCAAACAGCCACTATCTGGTGAGAATAGGGAAGTTCAGTTCCCGGGAAGAGGCTGGGGCATTACTTGCAAAGATAAGAAAGAGGATCAAAGACGCATTTCTCTTGATAGAGACGGAAAGGAACAGATACATTACTGTAAAAAGCATCTCCGGTGAACCTGGAGCTGCCAAGGCCGAAACATCTCCGCCTGTACATGATCAAAAAAAGCTTGAGACAACCAGAGAGAAGAGGACAGGGCCATCCCGTCCTGAAGAAAAGAAACAGGAAAACCCCCGTGTCTTTTACACAGTCCAGACAGGTAACTTCATAAGGCTCAAGGATGCAAAGGAGCAATACCAGGCCATAGGCCAGGCACTACCAGAAGCTGACAGGAAAGGGCTGAGGGTTGAGCGGGTTGGCAGGTACTACAGTGTCAGGGTGGGGTTGTTTGATTCCTATACAGAGGCACGGAGGTTTATTGAGGAGTACAAAGCTGTTCTGACAGGTGTAATACTACAGGCGATGTTGAAAAAAGAAAACATTCTTTTAATGGAGGATGGCGGAGGAGGCAAAGAAGGGATAAATGAGCTATTTAATCGGGATGACAGCAAAGAAGAGGGCAAAGATATAGAGGCAATCATTGATACTGCTGACAGCTATCTCAACACATCTGAGTATGGGAAGGCAGCAGCGGTGCTGAGGGATGCCCTATCAGAATGGCCTGACAATCCTGATCTCTATGCCCTTTACGGCGAGGCACTTCTGCACCTTGGCTATCCAGAAAAGGCACTCAAGGAATACAGGAAGGCAACAGAATTGTCTCCTGATGTGCCGGAGTATCACGCAGGGGTTGGATACAGCCTCCTGAATATCTATCTTGACAGGGCAAAGGCATCCATGGATGCCTTCAGAAAGGCCCTTGAGATTGACCCTGACAATATCAATGCCCTTGAGGGGCTGGGCATAGTCTATGTGAGTATTGACAGAAAGGACCTTGCCACTGAGATATACTACAGGCTCAGGCAACTGGACCCTGAAGCGGCTGAACGGCTGAACAATGTGATTCAAAACGGCATAGACTGGGGGGAGTAATGATGCGGGAGACCGGATGGAATGGTTTATGTTCCGTGAAAGGGCTGTCCTTCACAGGAAGCCCCTTCTTTTTATTCGGTCATTGCCTCTGGATGTGTTCATAAAGCCTCTTCAGTGAGCTGAAGGGGTACTCCTTTCCTATCTGCCAGAGATACTGACCCGCCCGTCTTACATCACCGATCATCTGGATGCCTGTAACAGCACCGTCTCTGTAGTATATCCTGCATATGGAGCCATTGTCCCTTTTCATAGCCATCTCAGGCCCCCTGGTTCCGGCTGAAAAGACAAAGAGATCAAAGAGTCTGAGCATGTTCATATCCATCAGATGTGCAGGGAGGTGCCTGCCAGCACCCACTATATTTGAGCCAGCCACCCTGCCGGTCTTTACAGCGTTCAGATGTATGGGATTGATCTTTCTCTCCTTCCCGATCTCTATCTCTGCTATGTCTCCTGCAGCATAAACTCCTTCAATGCTCGTCCTCATTGTGGCGTCAACCAGCACCCCTTTGCCTGTTTGTATCCCCGAGCCTTTCAGGAAGTCTATATTTGGTCTTACCCCTGCGGCAACAACCATCATGTCTGCCCTTATGGTTTTTCCACCCCCGAGCCTTATCTCCCTTGGCATGCCGTCCCGGTCCCTGAGCACTTCCTGGACAGATTCATCCGTGTACAATGCAACCCCTTTTTTCATAAGATGCTCTTTAATAACCTCTGCCATATCAGGGGCAAGCATCCTTGCAAGGGGCTGCGGCTCTTTCTCTACCACGACAACCCTTATTCCTAAAAGATTGAGTGCCTCTGCAACCTCAAGCCCTATGTAGCCGGCACCGACCACCACCGCTGTTTCTGTCCCATGGGTCTTCTGTTTCAGTGCTTCCACATCAGAAAGTGTCTTGAATACATACACCCCCTCACCATTCACACCCTCAATGGATGGGACAATTGCCGAGGCACCTGCTGCAATGAGGAGACCCTTGTACGTTATAGCTCCTCCATCAGATAGCCTGACACGGCGTTCAGAGGTATCCAGGGAAACCACTACTTTGCCCGGCATGAATTCAATCCCGAGTTCCTCATAAAAACCCTCACCCTTCATGAAAAGGGCCTCTCTGGGGACCTCACCCGAGAGGTATCTTGATAGAAAGCAGGGCGTATAGGCTGGCCAGGGTTCACTGCTTACAATGGTGATGCCCCTTTCCCTGTCAACCTCTCTGATGGCCTCGGCAGCCGAGATGGCTGCCGGGCCGTTACCTATGATCAACAAGTCTGCCATGGTTCCTATATACCCAGGGCCTTCCTCCTGTCCTTTATATGCTGCACAATCCCCTCTGCTGCCTTCAGAGGGTCAAGCTCCACAAAGGCATAACCTCCGGTCAGGTCTTTTAGACCCTCGGTGAGAACCTTCACAGCAACAGGGCTACCCATTATCCTTGGATGTGGGGCTATATGTACCATAAGCCCCAGTGCAAGGAGCCATGTGCCAATAGATACAGCCTTCTCCTGTACAAGCTCCGGTGCCGAGCCTGCAACAGGCAGCTCACTAATATCCACACCAAGGCGGTCTGCAAGCGCACCAAGAAGTGTTGCGATACGGGAATTATCCACACAGGAGCCCATATGCCACACGGGTGGCAGCGGTGCACCAAGCCCTGCTGCATCGCCGAGTGCATGAAGCACGCTCTTCAGTCCTTCACCACAGTAGAGCTCGGTGGCATCGGTGTTCATCAAACCTGCCTGTGCACATATATGGGCGGTACAGCCCGTGGTTACCACAAGGATATTGTTCTTGAGCATCTCCTTGACCATTATCTCGGTCATGTTTGTGTGCCTCATCTTGATGCTGGGACAGCCGGCAAACCCCACAGCGCCAAAGATGTTTCCGCTCTTGATGTTATCAATTACAGGCATAAGGGGGTCTTCAGGGTTTATCCTCTTCAGGACATCCAGGATCGCCTCAACAGAGAAACCCACAAGGCCTGTTGCCTTTCCTTCAGGTATAAAGACCTCCTTGTCCTTTCTCTTTGTGAAGGCATCTATTGCCTCTCTGACTATCTTCTCTGCCCTTTCATCTGCATTCTCAGGCTCAAAGTCAATGTGCATTGCACCGGGGATCTTCACGAAGGGCTCTGTTGTTATCACCTTTGTATGAAAACACTCTGCCACCTTCTCAGATCCAGGCCAGATGCACTGTATATCCACGACCATTGCATCCACGGCACCTGTTAGCATGATGAGTTCGCTCTGCAGGTTATGGGCAGCCATGGGCACATTGTGACGCATGGTCAGTTCGTTACCAGTACAGCATACCCCTACCACATTTATACCCTCAGCACCTTCCTTCTTTGCATCCTCCTCAAGACGGCCTGCCCATTCCAGTATCTTTTCTGAAAGCAGGGGGTTATGCCCGTGCATGGCAATGTTAACCATGTTCTTCTCAAGCACGGCAGGGGATGCCTCAATCTTCCTCACCTGTGGAGTTCCGAACATGATATCCTGGAAGTCTGTTGCCATATGGAGCCCTGCATAACCGTCCACAAGGCCGATCTTCAGTGCGGCGAGCAGAAGATTTACAGGGTCTGCATCATTGCCCATTGATGTCCTGTGCATCGCTTCCTCAATCTCGTTATGTGCATTTGAGACAACAATGCCAAGCCTCTGCCATTTCTCAATTGCCTTCTCGGGTGCATGCAATCTTAGCCAGTTGAGCATGCCGCCGTCCTGACGTGTAAAGTCCTCAAGTGCCCTTTCCACTACCTCTGAGGCAATATCCTCGTCAGACCTGCCATCTCTTTCAATCCCGAGGCGGTCTGCAATCTCCAGGAGCTTTCCCCTGTCTGTTATATGATACCCGGGTGCCTTTCCCTCAAGCATCTTCTTGAAGGTAAGCACCACATGTCTTGCATGGCCCACATGAGAAGCTGCACCACCAACCTCCTCGCGAAGCAGGTTGCGGCAGACAATAGTGTCCACTGTGGCACCACAGACCCCTGTCTGTGCACCCTCTCCAAATGGGTCAATCCTGCAGGGTCCCATATAACACATCCTGCAGCAGCTTCCCAGCTGTCCGAACCCGCACTGTGGTTCCTGCCTCCCAAGACGGTCAATACCTGTCTCTATGCCAAGGCTCTGTGCCCTGTCAAAAAGGCTCTGTGTAACCCTGTCGTAACTTCTCTGTAACATCCTATTCACCTCCTGTTCTTTCACTGTAGATTGGTAATGTGCCCTGTTCTGCCAGCTTTACCGCCTTGAGCACCACACGAGCTGTCCTGAGACGCTTCTGCCTTTCCAGCTCCTCAAACTCACCAAAACTGAGTGCACCTGTAGGACATGACTCCACACAGGCAGGCACCCTGCCCTCCCTGAGTCTTGATCTGCAGAGGCCACATTTAATGGCCACCCCTTTATAGGGATCAAACCCTATAACACCGTTTGGACACACCATGGCACACATGAGACATCCCATGCATCTCTCCTTGTCCACCCTGACGGTCTGAAACTCCTCCTCCCGGTACATGGCACTCACTGGACAGACCTCAATACATGGTGCCTCTGAACAGTGCATACAGCGGGCCGGATAGGGTATTCCATCAATTGATTCCAGGTAGGTTCGTTTTCTTGGGGGTGGGCTCTCAAAGATGGCCTCAAAGAGGTTCTGGCTCCTGGAGTGCTGAACTGCACAGGCAAGCTCACAGGAGCGGCAGCCTGTGCAACGGCTTAGATCCAGAAAGACCCGTTTCACATGGATCGCCTCCCTTCCTGTGGGATATATTGCAATTAAATTATATAACAGAAGAGATCATTAATGTTCGGCAAAAATTATTAAAACCAGGAAACCTCCTTTAAAGATGATACAAAATATTACCAACGACAACAAACACAGGGAGGTTCAAGCCATGCCACATTATAACACAATCTACAATCAACTGTTACATCTCATACCGAGACATAATATACAGGGCAAGGGGTATTGATTTTGAGAGGCTTGATCTTCCCCTAACTCCACAGTTCAAGCAGGAGGAAACATAGGGTAGTAAAAATCACACATCTGATGTGTGATTTTTTTAGGTGTGGAAAAGGCTTGAAATATGAAAAGAAATGTGGTAAAAAATGAAAAGCCTATTAAAGCAGGAGGGAAAAGTGAAATCCAGGCCAGAATCTCCAGCATCAGTAAAAATCATTGGATGGTTTTATGTTGCGGGTTATGTGATGATAGATAATATCAATATAAATATGAGGAGGTTAATGATGTATAGTTTGCGATTAAAAGAATATTTTTTGTTTATACCCTTAATTTTACTATTTGGGGCTATTGGTGGCTGCTCATTGTCAGATAATAAGCCAAAATTATTA
>DROX01000149.1 GCA_011321725.1 Nitrospirota bacterium
GGAAAGGCTTGTTCAATTGATAGTTGATGAGATCATTGATATCAACAAACATATTATTAAATATGGACGACTTCAGGTTCCTGAAGACACATTCAGTACCTTCCTTGTGCTGGGAATAAACAATATCCTCCCCCCTGAATTTGCAAAAAGGCTTGCCCCTGTGGTTGGCCTCAGGAACAGGCTGGTCCATCGTTATGAGAAGATAGATGTTGATCTATTATTAAAGGAATTAAGAAGGAACTCTTCTGATTTTGAGGAATATCTACGGTATATTTTTCAGTATATCCAGGATCTCTCAAAGGATATATATCCCAGGCGATAAAGATTCTCTGAAATCTCTGTGTTCCCTGTGGTCAAAAAATAGTTTCCCTGGTCAAGCCAGGGAATGACAGAAAAGAAAGATTCCATTCCCCCTTACGACCTCTGACATCGGTTCTGCCACGATCGCCTTCGGTTCCTCGCGATGACGGCGGAGAGATAATCAAAAAAAATTTATGATATAATTAATGATGGCACTCATGGAGATTTTTGAAGAAAGAGAGAGGGAAAGAAAAAGACATCAGGAGGATGCACTAAGAGAGGTTTACAGGTTAGCAGCTCTGTTGAAGGAAAGATTTGATTTTGAATCCCTCTATGTTGTAGGCTCTCTCCTCAAAGACAGATTCCGCAAAGGTTCTGACATTGACCTTGTCATCAAAGGACTAAAAAAAGAGGATTTCTTCAGGGCACATGCCTTTTTGATGGATAAAAGCAGATACAGAATTGATCTTAAGCCCTTTGAAGACCTCCATGAGGATTTCAAAAAATTGGTTCTCAAAGGAGGCTTAAAGATTGAATAAAGATATCATAAGGGTAATAATTTCAGAGATTGAAAAGGAGATCAATAATCTTAACCTACTAAGAGATGAATTAAGTAAGTTAAGTAAAGAGGAGTCCAGTATATTTAAGAGAACTGCTGGATCTATACTCCATGATTTCTACAACTGCTGTGAAAGAATATTCAAAAACATTGCCATTGAAATCAATGGCGGTTTTGAAGAAAATGAAAAATGGCACAAGGCATTATTATTCAAGATGACGATTCCCATAAAGGATATAAGACCTGCTGTAATATCTGAAGAGCTTGCTGCAGAGCTTGACGAATATCTATCATTCAGACATGTATTCAGAAATATTTATGGCTTTGAACTGAAAGGAAACAGGGTTGATCACCTTGTTGAGAAATTTGATTCTGTTGCATCAAGATTTATCAAAGAGATTAAAAAGTTCCTTGAATTCCTTAATAAAGAACTGGAGGATAATTAATGGATGCGAAAGCTGTGAACCAGTGCTGTGATATAACATTGGGAACAAGACAGGAAGAGGTGATATCTGAAAATGATATCTGCAAAGAGGCCCACAGGCAACTGTTTCGTTTTGATGAAAAAATCTATACTGTTACAAACGGTGGCGTCAGAGATGAGATTGAAGATAGAATAAAGGCTGGCGCCCTCAGGCTGCATCTCACAGGTACCTGGCCATGGATGTTAAAAATAGCCCTTCAAAAAGATGATAAACCTGAAAGAGGTGATGTCTTCTATCTTTTAAGGCTACTGGGACTAAAGGATGAAGAACTGCAACCCTTTGCCTCGGCAGATATTAATGATATCTTTTACCCCCTTTACTACGGTAAAAGGTTTGATATTCTCAGGAGGCTCTGTCACAGGGCCAAGAAAGAGGTGGAGGAAAGGGTTAATAATCCCTCAATAACCGTCCACTGTCATCTGGTAGCCCCAGAGATAGTACAGATTGTGGCAAGCAGCCTCTGAAGGTGTTGATAGCCCTCGTGAAGGGCAAAGCCTTGAATTTTACCACAAAAAGAAAAATCAGTTATAATATTATCCATGCTTCCGCCTGAAAAACAGTTGGAGATTATCAAAAGGGGTGCCGTTGAGATCATCACCGAGGAGGAACTCCTCAAAAAGCTCAAGGAGGACCGTCCCCTCAGGATAAAGGCAGGCTTTGACCCCACAGCACCTGACATACACCTTGGACACACCGTGCTTATTGAGAAGATGCGCCAGTTCCAGGAACTCGGCCACGAGGTGATCTTCCTGATCGGAGATTTTACCGGGATGATCGGTGATCCCTCTGGAAAAAACGAGACAAGACCACCCCTTACACGTGAAGAGGTGCTTGAGAATGCAAAGACCTACAAGGAACAGATATTCAAAATACTTGACCCTGAAAAAACAATAGTTGATTTCAACTCCCGATGGATGTCCGAGATGAAGGCAGAGGACCTCATCAGACTTGCAAGCCATTACACAGTGGCAAGGATGCTTGAAAGGGAGGACTTCAAACAGCGGTGGCAGAACCAGACCCCTATCAGCATACACGAATTTCTGTATCCACTCATACAGGGGTACGATTCAGTCGTGCTCAGGGCTGATGTGGAACTGGGAGGCACTGACCAGCGGTTCAATCTCCTTGTTGGAAGGGAACTTCAGAAGGCCTATGGCCAGGAACCGCAATGCGTCCTCATGATGCCCCTCCTTGAAGGGCTTGACGGCGTGAAAAAGATGTCCAAGAGCCTTGGCAATTACATTGGCATAACCGAGCCACCTCTTGAGATGTTTGGCAAGATAATGTCAATCTCTGATGAACTGATGCTGAGATACTATGAACTCCTCAGTCACATAAGCAACGAGGAACTGGGGTCTCTAAGAAGAAGGTTAAAGGATGGCACCCTTCATCCGAAAGAGGCAAAAGAGGCGCTTGCAATGGAGATAGTACAGAGATACTGGGGAAGACAGGAGGCGCTGAAGGCAAAAGAGGAGTTTGAGAGGATATTCAAGGCAAAGGAAGTTCCAGAGGAGATCCCCGAGATCGCCTTTTCATTCAATGGTGAGGCTATCTGGCTTCCACACATCCTCAAGTCAACGGGGATATGTAAAAGCACCGGTGAGGCCATGAGGCTTATAAAACAGGGGGGCATAACCGTTGATAATGAAAGGGTCAGGGACACACAGTTCAAACTCACCCCTGGAGAGCATATAATCAAGATAGGCAAGAGACGTTTCTACAGGATAGTACCCGCATGATGACAGATCCAATGGAGGTACTCTTAAGGGTCGTCCTCGGTTCTGTTCTTGGTGGAGCAATCGGGTTTGAACGGCAGCGCCATGGTCGTGCTGCCGGGGTGAGGACACATCTGATAGTATGCCTTGCCTCGGTGTTGATCATGATTGTCTCCTATGAGTACTACCAGATGCCCATTGACAGTTCCTTCATAAGGATTGACCCAGCAAGGATTGCAGCCGGTGCAATCACCGGTGTGGGCTTTCTTGGTGCAGGTGTAATCATAAAATCAGGATTCACCATCCAGGGGCTAACAACCGCTGCATGCCTCTGGATTGTCTCTGCCATTGGGCTCTCCGTTGGTAGCGGGCTCTATTTTGCAGCCCTTTCCTCCTTTGTGGTTACGGTGTTTGCACTCTGGGTATTGAGGAAGATTGAGGACAGGCTTGCAAGGCTGAGGTTCAAGATGATAAGCATCACCACTGACTCCATGGAACAGGAAGATGAGATCATGCATATTGTCAGGACCTCGGGTTTAAACATCACCAATGTAGACTATGAAATGGAGAAAGAAAGAAATCTATATATGTACAACCTGCATGTCAACTTCAAGGACCCCGAGGCCCTCTCAAGACTCAGAAAGAGCCTCTCCGTTCTTTCTTTTATCAAGCACTATCATATCAGGGGATGAGGATAGTTATTCGTGCTTGGTGCTTAGTTCGTGGTGTTTGGTTCATTGTTCTTGGTACTTCGTTGTTTGTTTAAACAAAAGGAGAGTATATGAACTTAAATGAACTTAAAGAGGCATTGTGGAAAGAGGTGAGGCATGTGCTCCTTGATATGGACGGCACGCTTCTTGATAAATACTTTGACGACTATTTCTGGGAGCACCTTGTCCCGGAAAAATATGCAGAGAAACACAATATCAGTTTCGGCAGGGCAAAGGAGGAACTCCTTGAAAAATACAGGGCCCAGGAAGGCACCCTTAACTGGACAGACATAGACTTCTGGTCAAGGGAGCTGGGGCTTGATATACCTGCGTTGAAGGAGCAGATCCGCCATCTCATTGAGGTTCATCCCCATGTTGAGGATTTTCTCAGAACGCTGAAGGAACATAAAAAGAAGGTTATACTCGTTACAAATGCCCACTACAAGACCCTGAAGATAAAGATGAGGAAGACCCGGCTTGGCGGTTATTTTGACAAGGTTATCACATCATTTGAGATAGGCACACCAAAGGAGAACCTGCCCTTCTGGGAGCGGACACAGAAGATAATAGGATTTGACAATGACAGAACCCTCTTTGTGGATGACACACTGGAGATACTCAAGACCGCAA
>DROX01000150.1 GCA_011321725.1 Nitrospirota bacterium
GTATCTAAGAAGAAATTAGATAGAATTGGAATAATTGGGTATGAACAAACCATAAAAGTTGGTAATAAATTCCATAAATGGAGAAAGGAAGAATTTAACAAAATAAAAGGATTCTAACGAAACGCTCCACCTGACTGAAAATGCTTGTCGCATTTTCAGCAGGTGAGTTCATTGTTAGTCATGGGTACTGTCGCCGAACACGAGAAGCGTTCTCAAGAAATTGCCGATACCACTCGGCGAGTCGTTGTTACGCTCAATGGCGGTGGAATCGGCGTGGTGTTCAGTGTTGCCGGTACTCTTGCTGCCAAAGGCGTCTATGCCAGCTGGGCGATTTGGCCGGTAGCGGTTTTCGTGCTTGGCTTGTTATTTACGGGGCTCAGTCTTTTTCTAGCCAAGCACCGCGAGTTAAAGCGGCGTGACGCTGCGAAAGAAGGAAAGGAAGAGCCAGAGAAATTCAAGAAATGGTACTGGCGTAGTTTTACCTGGGATCTTGTGGCCTTTGCTCTGTTTGGTGTCGGTGCCTTAGTAGGCTTGGTTGCTCTTTCGTTTGTCGCAGGTAATCCATGACTAACACCTATAAGGCCTCCGAATGTCAAGAGGAAAAAGCACTCCATGGGAAATATTGATTAAATCCTATTTCCTAAATGTTTATGTTAAGGGACTTTAGATTCTGTCTTAACTTCCCCTGCGGCGTCAGAATATCTATTCTGCACCAAACATCTGTAGTGGATTTAAATTTGTGCTCTTTGGTGTAAAATTTCATAAGCCTCCTTTTTAAGATATTTTGGGTTAAAACATCTTGCCGCATTGAGGTATAATTAAGGAGGCAAATCACTGCAACGGACGGCTGACGCCGCCGCAGAAATTAGCGTTGGATAAAACAAAATGGCTTTTACGCTGGATAAAGTAGTCCCGTGGGGGAGGTCTTTTGAAGAATATATATTAATGTTTTCTCTTTCAGAAGAAGACCTCAAAAAGAGGATACTTGATTGTGGAGCCGGCCCTGCAAGTTTTAACAGCATTTTGACCTGCAGAGGAGGAAATGTTGTATCTGTTGATCCTATATATAAATTTTCTGCCAGTGAAATCAGACAGAGAATTGAGGAGACTTACGAAGAAATTCTTGAACAGATAAAAAAGAACATGCATGAATTTGTATGGAATCACATCAGTTCAGTTGAAGAGCTAGGCAGGGTAAGAATGAAAGCGATGGAAGAATTTTTATCTGATTATCCGAGCGGATTAAAAGAAGGAAGGTACATAGAGGCAGGTCTTCCCGTTCTTCCTTTTCAGGACAATGAATTTGATTTAGCGCTTTGTTCTCATTTACTATTTCTATATAGTGAACAGTTATCTGAGGATTTTCATATTGATTCAATAAAAGAGCTTTGCAGGGTATCTGAAGAAGTCAGAATATTTCCTCTTCTTGAACTTGGCTCAAGAAAGTCTCGACACTTAGACCAGGTACTGAATACACTTGCACAACAGGGCTATTCAGTGGATATTTTACCAGTTGAATATGAATTCCAGAGAGGTGGGAATAAGATGTTAAGGATAAAATCTGTTAAAAGCAAATAACGTGCTGATAGCAATTTGGTAAGTTGATATAATTAAAGAATAAAATGATAAAATAGAGAATGGGTAAATATGAAAAACTGATATTACAGATTTTAAGTGGCACATCGGATGCCAATATTAAGTTTGAAGATTTGTGCAATCTACTAAAGAAATTAGGGTTTGAAATGAGGGTTAGAGGTAGCCATCATATATTCAGAAAAGAGGGTATAGTAGAAAAGATTAATCTTCAACAAGATGGCAATAAGGCGAAACCTTATCAGGTGAAACAGGTAAGAAACATAATTGTGAAATATAAACTTGGAGGCAAGTAATGTATAAATATGAAATAATAATCTACTGGAGCAGAGAGGATGATGCTTATGTGGCAGAAGTGCCTGAACTTCCCGGATGTATGGCACATGGTAAAACATATGAGGAAGCAATAAAAAATGTCCAAGATGCAATTCAGTTATGGATTGAAACGGCAAAAGAATTTGGAGACCCCATACCAGAACCCAAGGGAGAAAGATTGATATTTGCGTAAACTTCTAACACCTATAAGGTTTCCCTTTGTCAAGAGAAAAAGCACTCCATGGGAAATATTGATTAAATCAATTTCCTTAATGTTCAGTTAAGGTTCTTTTAAGTTCTGTCTTAGCTTCCCCTGCGGCGTCAGAATATCTATTCTGCACCAAACACCTGTAATGGATTTAAATTTGTGCTCTTTGGTGTAAAATTTCATAAGCCTCTTTTGAAGATATTTTGGGTTAATACATCATACCGCATCGCGGTATAATTAAGGAGGCATTAATTAGTATCAAACCGCTCTATCGGACCGCCAATCCACCGTGCTTCGCTTGGCGTCTTGTCGGCCGCTAAACTCAGCGTTAGAAATAACCAAAACTATAAATAAGGACATTCCATCTTCATTTGGCAAAAAAGTAATATTTCTGCTAAAATTAAACTAAAGAATTTGTAGGTTGAAATAATATTTTTGGAGATTTTTAGAGGCTTAAAATGTCAACGACGACATTAACAACAATTATTAAGATGATTGAATCACTGCCTGAAGACAAACAAGAAAAGATAGTGGACCATCTACGTTATTACATTGCTGAGTTAGAAGATGAAATGAAATGGGATAAGTTATTCAAAGATACAGAAACAGAATTATCCAGTATAGCAAAAGAGGTTAAACAGAGAGTGGCAATGGGTGAAGTAGAAGATTTTGATTTTAATAGATTATGAAATATAAAACTCATCCCTCTTTCTGGAAAACATACGAATCTTTAGATAATGAAATTAAAAAGCAAGCGAGGAAATCTTTTGAACTATGGAGGGAAAATCCTTTTCATCCATCCTTACATTTTAAATGTGTGAATAAGGAAGAAAATGTTTGGTCATTAAGAGTAAGCAGAGGATATCGGGCTTTGTGTATATTTGAGAATGATACAGTAATATGGTTTTGGATTGGGAATCATGATGATTATTTAAGGCTAATTAAGAATAAAAAAATCTTTTTCTAACACCTATACGGCCTCCCTTTGTCAAGAGAAAAAGCACTCCATGGGAAATGCAGTTGATGTAAAAGTAACAAAGGACACATTGACAGTAGAATTAAGTGATGGAAGGACGATATCTGTTCCGCTACAATGGTATCCTCGTTTGGTGTATGCGACACCAGAGGATAACTGGAGACTTGTCTGAAATGGAGAGGGTATACATTGGGAAGATTTAGATGAGGATATAAGTGTGGAGGGATTGATAGCAGGTCGTCCTTCAGGAGAGAGCCAAGAGTCTTTCAAAAAATGGCTTGAAAAAAGAAAGAAAAAAAACTTCTAACAAATACTTCAC
This sequence comes from Nitrospirota bacterium, assembly GCA_011321725.1. GTDB lineage: Bacteria > Nitrospirota > Thermodesulfovibrionia > Thermodesulfovibrionales > JdFR-85 > JAADHP01. The sequence continues at coordinate 3,412 of DROX01000150.1, forward strand.
CTGACCGCTATTCCGCTGCGCTCCATAGTAGCAGGTGAGCTTTATCGTTATAAAAACAAAACACAACGGAAATAAAATTCACAAAACGGAACACAGGTAAATGCACCGGCTTAACATTTCTCATTTTGCCTTGATTTCAAAAGAACTCCAATGGTAATATTTGTTAAGTTCAGAATACAAGAGGGAGGGCAGCAGCTGGAATAAATAGGTTATTCAAAGGCAAATCCGGAAACTCAAAGGGAAGCAGAATCCGGGCAGCTAATCAGGCAAACCAACCCTTAAAATGAAAGGACTTATAACAACTCACTACAGGGGATTCCACCGCTAAGTTAGATGTTAGCAATTAAAGAAAGGAGATTGTTATGTTAAGAAGAATGTTTATTGTGACAATCTTTGTCTTTGTGGTCGTAGGGGTTTGTTCGGGTAGTGTTTTTGCAGACATTAACATGAAGGAGGGGTTATGGGAGATTACCACGCAGATGGAGATGCCAGGGATGCCCATGCAGTTACCTCCACAGATCAGAAATAAATGCATAACAAAGAAGGATATGGTTCCCCAGAAGACCGAGCCTGATCAGAATTGTAAGTGGCTGAAGAAGGATATAAAAGGTGACACTGTAACATGGAAGGCTCTTTGTCAGACAGATGAGGGCCCCGTTGAGTTTAACGGAAAGGTGACCTATAAGGGAGAGACCTTTGATGGGGTATTAATAATGAAAGGGTCTGACATGGAGATAACCAATAAGATGTCAGGCAGATGGATAGGAAAATGTAAATAGTTAATCTTATCATGGAGAGGGTAGTGAAGAAGACAGATTACTTTGTTATTCTTTCTTTGGTAATTTTCCTGTTTTTATTCAGCATACCTTATCAGGATGTTTCAGCAGAGACCTGCTGCCAGCGTAATGTAACAGTGGCTATACAGGGTGAGGGGGCTGATGCGCGGTTTGCAGAGACAGCCTTTGACTCTGTGTTTACAAGCAGTGAGCATGGTGGCGGGCCAGGGCTTAAATGTCCTGTCATTGATGTTTTAGAGACAGGGTTGGTTGACAAAGTTCCTGATCATCTTACTTACCATGAGTATGCCTTTGAAGGTGTTTTAACAAAAACCACAGACATAAAAGAAAACCCACCTGTCTATACATACAATTTAAATGTAAATCTGATAGATAGGCTTCACGGAGAGACACTGAAGAGTAGAGCAAAAAGCTGGTATTGCATAGATAGAGAGGCTGGGGAGTGTTTAAGGCTTCTTGAAGACAATGTAAAGGCTCTGGCAAAGAGTTTTCATCCCCTTGATAAATTGATATATGACTACGAGCAGATTCCCGAGGATGTGGAGATAGAGCCAGAGTCTGAAGAGGTTGTAGCAGGTGAGGAGATAAAGATAAAGGTGCGGGTAAAGGATATAAAGGGCAGGGTGCCAAAGAAGTGGCAGAGGATACTTGTGAAGGCAGACAAGGGCAGGATACTGAATGGTACGACCCATGATGGGATACATTATGAGTTTGAGGTGGGAGGGGGAGAGGTGGAGGTAAGTTACAGGGCACCTGAGCCATGTAGAAATGATACTGATAAAATAGAGGTCTACAACAGTTGCACTATTGATCCCACAGTGAAGGCATTCCCTGAGCAGAAGATAGGAGAGAAGAAACTGAATATATTCTGTGTGGAGGGAACTATAATTATTAAATACAGAGATGAACCAATGTCCTCCATGATTATGAATGCTGATCCATCCTGCAAATATAAAAAGATTCTCAGAAAGAAGGATGGAAAGATTACATTCAGGATAAAACCAACAGATGACCCATGCTATTACAAGGTTTTACAACATAAGGTTATTCCCCTGTCATATGATCTAACTTATATTCCTCAAAATAAAGAGGACTGCGTTGTCATAAAAATAAAAGAAACCATGAAATGGTCTCTGAGAAACAGTTCCCTTGGGACATTTATTGATTTCAAGAGAAATAGCTCTACCCCCTTCTATGTGGATTTTAGATCGCAGCGTAATTATTTGTATAAGTACGGCCCATTAAGTGATAGTAACAACTATAAGCATAATGAACATAACAATATGTGGCCATTAAAAGATGGCTATAGTGATGATTTGAATTTCAATCAACTTTCTCTAAGTATAGACCAGAAGGCTGCCGAAGGATTGCGTAAGAGATGTAAAAACAAAAAGTAGCTCTTCAGGGTGAAAGGTGTACACTTTCCCGTGGCCTGCCATCGGGGAAGACCAAATAACCCAGCCTTTGGCAGTATTGATGCCATGTTCAAAAAGCGGCATGATCTAATTCCAAACCTTGCCTCAGCGGTCAAGGAGTATATGAGCATGAAATAAGATAATGAAAGGAGTTAAAAATGGTGAACAAAAGGATTTTTGTCAGTCTTTGTATCGGATTAATGTTTATTGTACTGACCGCCCAGAAGACCCTATCAGCGTCATTCTCTGCAGATGTGCTCTGGAAGATGGAGGGAATGCCAGAACGATACAGCAAGCTTTATATGTCTGATAATTTATACCGTTTTGATACTGTACAGGATGAACAGAGTCTGGGTTTTATTATTGACCAGAAAACTGATAAGGCCATAATACTTAATCTTACTAAGAGGGTGTATTCTGAAGGTTCACGGGCTGATACCATGATGGGTAATCCCTTTGAGGCACATTTTGCCATGAGGTCCATGTACAAAGTAGTTGATGAGGGAGAAGAGATATTAAATGATGTTAAATGCTACAAACAGGCACTGAAGATGAATAAAATTGTTATACAACGGGTCTGGATCTCAAAAAAATATAACTTCCCTGTTAAGATAGTGACATACAATCGCGATAAAGTATATATGCTGGTGGAACTCTCAAATATTAAAGAAGAAGGTGTAAGCAAAGATGTGTTTCTGCCTCCAGGTGATTTTAAATTTATAAGCCTGGCAGAAGCTGAGGCTAAAGAAAGATCACGAAAGCCCAGATGGCTTGTAAAGATAATAGAGCGTGTTCCAGATGCACCAGTTCTTAAGCCACCCTTTAAAAGGGTTATGAAGAAAGGCGACCTTCTTCGCGCAAAGTATACAAAGGGTACGGTAATAAAATTCAAGGCCACTGGTAAGAGTGATATACAATATGTGGCATTCAAGGACGGTGAATATGTAGATACTTTAGGACAATACAGCGGTGACAGCTACAAGGAGGCAGAATTTTCATCCCTGCCAGATGGTGCCAATGAGATAGTTGTCAATGCAAAAGATGGCAAATTCACATTGGAAGCCGTGGTTCTGGATCAATAAAGATTTAACTTGTTAGTATTTTATCTTAGACGGAAGTGGTAGTTGATAATAACTGAAGAGTATAAAAAAGAGGGACCTCCACCCGGGATAGAGTCCCCCTTTTCAGGAAAATAACAAAGGATTTCTACTGTTTGTACCGGAAATAGTTCTCCGGGGTCTGTGAGGCTATGTAGTTTACCGCATTTTCCAACATAACCCTGATGGCCTTTTCCATGGGTGTGTTCTTATACATTCCAAGGGCACCACCAAGGACACCGGCACCACCCCAACCTACGCCTAAACCACCGACGTTGAAGGAGGATGCCTTACCCTGCACCGTTGTTGTGTTTATGATCCTTCTGGTTCTTACATCAACGATCCTCAGGTCCATCGCGATGTATGCATCGTTCTTGCCGAACTTGATGCCTCCAAGGAATCCAGGGACAAGACCGCCAAGGCCGCCACCGACACCTTCCGCCCTTGGCTCAAAGGCTGTAATGGCACCGAGTATGATAATGTCTGCTGACTCCCATCCACCTGCCTGTGGCGCCTGTTCCTGCTTCACATAACCAGATGTACCAAGGTCTATCTCCTCCTTAATCTCTTCAAGCTCTTCCCTTCCACCAAGGACAACGAATTTATTGGTTTTAAAGAGACTGCTTATCAGCATGTCCCTGATTCCACTGCCTATGGCGCCTGAACATTTTGCAGCCTTGCACTTTATCCTTCCCACAGATATCCTGGCCTTGGGACCCTTGTAAGTAATGGCCTGCTGCATTGTAGGGGCAGTTGGCTGCTGTTGTACCTCAGATGAGATCGTCTGACATGCGCTGATCAAGAAGATCATGAAAGTCATTACCGATAAAAACCTGACAGTTCGTGTCATGAAAACTCCTCCTTTTTACCATGGATTTACTAATTCATCGGTACTCAGTATCCTTATGTGTACAGTACCCTCTTTTACAGATTTCTTTGACTTCTCAAATATTATTGACTTTATCTTTTTCAAAAAGATGCTCTTCTCACCGTTTATGCCGTCAAAATATACAACCCTGATCCCGTTGATATTACCGTCGCGGTCTGTAAAGATATCAATCCTCCTGATGTCCCTGATCCTGTTTGTACCTATCTCTGAAAAGACCAGTCTTCCCCTGGTAAAATAAGGGATGTTTTCCCTATCCTCTGTTACAATGGTTATCTTTTTCACGGTGACAAAGGCCTCATTTATAACAGTTGCACCTGAGTATGATGAAAGGGAAAGGATTAAAAGGGAAAGAATCATCAAGGTCAGACAGATTTTTCTTAAATTCATTGAATTCCTCCTTTTAAAAAGGTTACAATATTATGAAGAAAAATATCAATCCTGCCTCCGAAGACTACACAGGCCTATTGATTGTTAAGAATACCAGGTAGCAATACCGACAATGACATACGCCATGATAGCCCACTCACACCTCAAGACCTGAAAGGTTTACTCAGCTTACACAAACTGGATCATTTATTTCCATCAAATCTGGAATATTTTTTATTATACCCCCTTGGGGTTATGACAAAGCGATCCCAGACAAAGGTCTCAGAGTTCCCGATTATCACTGTGCTCTCCATATCAACAAGATCATAGGGGATGCTGTCAATCCTGGTTATAATGACCTCCTCATTCTCCCTTGATGCTGCACGTACAACACCTGCTGGTGTTGAGGGGCTTCTGAATTCAAGAACTATCTCAACAGCACGCCTCAGGTGATCCCTGCGTCCCCTGCTCCTTGGATTGTACAGGGCAATTACAAAGTCTGCCTCAGATGCGGCATAAAGCCTCTTTTCAATCAGGGCCCAGGGGGTAAGCCTGTCAGATAGGCTTATGGTGGCAAAGTCATGCATCAGTGGAGCACCAAGAAGGGCAGCAGAGGCTGTAAGGGCTGTTACACCGGGGACAATGGATATATCCATCCCTGAGAGCGCATCACTGTAGCCCTCCTTCATGATCTCAAATACAAGACCAGCCATAGCATAAATGCCAGGATCACCACTACAGACAAGTGAGACGGTGTTTCCCTTAAGGGCATCCTCAATGGCAAGGATACATCGCTGGATCTCGTGGGTCATGCCCGTTGAGACAACCTTTTTACCCTTTATGATATCACCTATCAGGTCAATATACTTTGTATAACCCACAATGGTATCTGATGATTCAATGACAGTCCTTGCCTTCAATGTCATCAGATCTGGATCCCCTGGACCAATCCCCACAATACAGAGCCTGCCCCTACTTCCTGTATTCATGGCTGAAACTTCCCTCGTATAATCTTGATCTTCTGCCTGTACCCCCCCCGGAAGCCCTGAGTGCCTCTCCCACGATAATCAGGGCGGTCTTTTTTATCCCCGACTCCCTGACCCTCTCCACTATATCCCCCAGAGAACCCCTTATCACCTCCTCATCAGGCCAGGATGCCCTGTAGACCACAGCCACAGGTGTCTCTTCAGGATAACCACCGGCGATCAGTTCCTCTCTCACCCTCTCCATCATTGATACACTCAGAAAGATAACCATTGTTGTTCTGTGTTGTGAAAGCCTGCTGAGCCTTTCCCTTTCAGGCACAGGTGTTCTTCCCTCAAGCCTGGTGAAGATAACGGTCTGGCTGACCTCGGGCACTGTCAGTTCCTGGCACAGAACCGCCGAGGCAGCAGAGGCAGAACTCACCCCGGGGACGACTTCAAAATCTATCCCATGGTGCCGCAACTGCTCTATCTGCTCTGAAAGGGCACTGTAGAATGATGTATCGCCTGTATGAAGCCTCACCACCAGTTCACCTCGCTCTACAGAGCCCTTCATCACCTCAATTATCTCCTCAAGCGTCATTGATGCAGAGTTGTAAACCCTTGCGGTTGTATCACCGAGCAGGGCAGGATTTACAAGGCTGCCGGCATAGATGATTACATCCGCCTTATCAAGGAGCCTCCTGCCCTTCAATGTGATCAACTCAGGATCACCCGGGCCTGCACCTACGAAATATACCTTTGCCATTTCATACCTCCTCCCTCTCTTCCTTCAGAGGGGAATCAACAAGTATGCACCAGATTCCTGCCTCCCTGGCTGCCTCAATCTTTTCAAATAAACCACCTTCCTTGCCTGAATTTTTTGTAACAAGACAGTCTACCCTGAATTGACGAATCAGTGCAAGGTTCAGTTCTGTAGAGAAAGGGCCATGCATGGCAATTATGTTCTGCCCTTTCAGGCCTGCCTCACGGCATCTCCTCAGGGACTCCTCAGAGGGCAACACACGAACAAAAACCTCCCTGTCTCTCAGGTTCCTGACAAAGCTCAGTTCCTTACTTCCGGTAGTGAAGAGGGGGCGCTTGATATCCTGCCTGAGGATCCATCTAACAGCATCATGGATTGCGGAAACCCTTACCAGTCTGTCGTAATCACCAATTGGGGGATTCTCAATCAAGCGGATGGCTGATTCATATTCAATATGCAACTCCTCCGATACCCTGCTGGCTAACTCTGTTATTACTGTGGCATAGGGGTGGGTACAATCTATTATCTTCCTTATGTCATGCTCCTTGACAAACTCCCTGAGGCTCTCCTCTGTAAATCTTATGTTTACAACACGGCTACCGAATCTCCTGCGAAACATCTCGTAGCCATAGTCCGTGGCTGAGGTGATAATGAAGCCCTGCCCTTCCCTCTGAAGCTCCTCGGCCTTTTGAAATGCCTCAGTTGTACCACCGAGTACGAGGATCATCTATAACGATCTCCTTCCAAGAGATATCAACATCTTTCAAAAATAGTAGCATAACATCCCTGTCCAAGACAAAAATTACCAAGGCAGGGCAGCTCATAAAAATAAGCCAACCACAGGATTAAACAATAAAGTAACCTCATTTTTATCGTTATACACTAAAACAAGTA
>DROX01000151.1 GCA_011321725.1 Nitrospirota bacterium
CTATCAGATCTACCAGCATAAGATATTATACATTACAACTGTCCTGTTTTGTAGGAGATCCAGAAATGCTGATAGAAAAAAGTCAGAGGGCATGCTTGACCGGGTAATCCAGTTTTTGTTTTACTATGGATTGTCGGGGCCTTGTCCTACAATGTTAACAGGGAAGGCAGAAGAACCTGTTATAAAGAAGATAAAATCAAAGGAAAAATAACTGTAACCACCCTCTGGGAGCACTAAAAAATTGATAAAAAAAGACCGAAATCTTAAAGTGCTAATTTAAAGAAAAGTTATAATCGTTTAATAATTAAGATTTTTTCTTGACAAAATTATCAATTTGTGCTTTAATTAATTATGCTCGGTCTGCAAAGGTTACAGCAGAGGCCAACTGTCTTAATAGTTGATGACATCCCGTCAAACATTGAACTGATTGAGGTAATAATCAAGGCTGAGGGGTATTCCGTTCTCAAGGCATACCATGGCAACAAGGCGGTAGAGCTTTTCGAGGAGCTGAATCCTGATATAGCAATAATAGACGTGATGATGCCCGACATGGATGGCTACCAGCTCTGCCATATCCTCAAGGATCTTGCTGGCAAACGGTACTTTCCCATCATAATGCTCACAGCTTTGAATGACAAGGAGAGCAAGATAAAGGGGCTTGAATGTGGTGCTGACGACTTCATCAGCAAGCCCTTTGAACCGAGGGAACTCCTTGTAAAGATGCGTTCACTCCTGAAGCTCAAGGAACTCCATGATGAGCTTGAACATTCAGAAAACATAATACTTACCCTTGCAGTGGCGCTTGAGGCGAGGGACCCTTATACAAGGGGACATTCAACAAGGGTGGGTGAGCTTTCCTATGAATTTGCCTCTTTCCTTGGCCTCTGTAGCAGGGATCAGGAGATGCTCAAGAAGGCCGGTATACTCCATGACATAGGCAAGATTGGTATGAGCGAGACCATATTGAAGAAACCCGCACCCCTTACCGATGACGAATTCAACCTGATCAAAAGGCATCCCATAATTGGTGAGCAGATATGCAGCCCCCTGCATTCCCTCCAGGATATACTTCCGGCCATCAGACACCACCACGAGAGATGGGATGGCAGGGGTTTTCCCGATGGCCTCAATGGAAGGGATATACCCTTTTATGCACGGATTCTTTCAATCGTTGATTCCTTTGATGCCATGCTCTCAGAAAGACCCTACAGACAGGGACGCACCTACTATGATGTACTCGCTGCAATGCGGAGGGAACAGTACAGCGGACAATGGGACCCTGAGCTTGTATCCTATTTCATTGAGATGGCATCAGTCATAAATGAAGAGATATTCAGTATGGATTCACCAAGGAATATCTACCAGGAGTAATGAGCAATGATCAGAGTCGCAATAGCAGGGGGCAATGTAGCGGGAAGCGCCCTGATCTCCCTCCTCACAACCGAACCTAACATAAAGGTTGTGGCTCTGTACGAGGAGAAGGCCGACTCCCCCGGTGCGCTTATGGCTATGAAGAGGGGCATTCCTGTATGCAGTAGCATTGAAGAGACAGCCATGTACAAGCCGGACATGGTCTTCAATGTTACTGATGACAGGGAGATATCAAGGCGGTTCTCAGAGAGGCTTGGTGAGCATGTTGAGATAGTCAACCCCTCCGTGGCAAAACTGCTCTGGAGCTTTATAGAGAAACAGAAGAAGGCCCGTGTTGAATCGCTCAAGACGGTGCAGAACATAAATGCCATAAATGAACTACTTCAGCATGCCGAGTTCAGCGACAGGGGGGAGTTCTTTGACAGGGCCTTGAAGGCAGCCCTTTCCATTGCCGAGGCACCTGCGGGAAGCCTTGTAGCCTACAAAAACCACTCCCTGAACCTGATATCACACAGCGGGCTGAGCAGAAGGTTCATTGAGACCACATCATGGAATATAATCTCAGGAGGGCTTACAGAGAGGCTGATAAAGGAGAAAAGGGTGGTAGAGATCAACGACACCCTCACACATGAACTGAACAACCCGGCACTCCTGATAGAGAACATCCGGGCAATCCTTGCAGTACCCCTCCTGTACAGGGATGACGTAAAGGGCATCCTCTTTATAGATGATTTCAAGCCAAGGAGATTCTCCACAAGACAGAGATCATCCATCCTCCTTCTTTCAAAGATCCTTGCCCTTGTACTTGAGGGGATCAATCTGTCCCTGTCAACGGGTTTATCAAGACAGTTAATTGATTCAATCTTCAGGTTCTCCACAGACCTCCTGATCATAACAGACAGGGAAGGGATAATTACCGATTGCAGCAGGAACATCTCAATATACAAGCTTGACTGCAACAGTATTGCAGGCAAACCCCTCAGCACGCTCTTTACGGCCCAGTCCTACGAAGGGATAAGGAAAAAACTTGAAGAGAGGGAGGTCATTGAATCTGTTTCCGTAAAGATGAATCCCGAACTCTTTGAGGCAAAGGAGTTCAACCTCAGTGGTTCCTTTATTGATGACAAGCAGGGGGTCTTCATACTTTCGGATTTAACCGAGGTCAATACCCTTCGGCAGGAACTGAAGGACAGAACAGCAGAACTGAATACCCTTAATGAGATGCTTGAGAAGAAGGTCTTTGAGCGCACAGAGGCTCTGGAAAGGCTGAACAGGGAACTCCAGAGGGCAAATGAGATAAAGGAGCGTTTCATAGCAAACATGAGCCATGAGCTGAGAACACCGCTGAATTCCATCCTTGGCTTCTCGGATGTCCTTCTTGAGGGCACCTTCGGCACTCTCTCGCCGAATCAGGAACGATACATAAGGAACATAAAGGCAGCTGGAAGGCATCTGCTTGAGATGATCAACAATGTGCTTGATCTTGCAAAGATAGACTCCGGAAGGATGGAGCTCCAGTTTGAGACCTTCAGTGTTGAGGATGTAGTCAAAGAGGTTGTCACCACAATGAAACCCCTTGCAGACAAGAAATCCATCAACCTCATCCTCTCCCTTGACCCTGAGGCAAGGCTCCTGACAGCTGACAGGATAAAGTTCAAACAGATACTTTACAATCTGCTTTCCAATGCAATCAAGTTTACACCTGAAGGTGGCACTGTTGAGGTAACCTCTGAGCTTGAGCGTGCAAAGGAATCACCGGTGATAAGTTTTTCCGTACGTGACACCGGTGTGGGGATACCCCCTGATGCCCTGGAGAAGATATTCAACGAGTTTGAGCAGGTTGACTCATCCCTGTCACGACAGTACGGGGGGGTAGGGCTCGGTCTTGCCCTGACAAAAAAGCTTGTTGAGCTCCACGGAGGGGATATCAGGGCAGAAAGCCAGCTTGGAAAGGGAAGCACCTTTACCTTTACCATTCCCTATATACTCAAGGAGGAGGTGGCTGAAGAGGCAGAGGTCATAGAGGCTGTAAAACTTGACTTCCCCTGGGCAGACGAAGAAGCCCCCCTGATCCTTGTTGTTGAGGATGACCCTGCAACCTCGGAGATCGTTACACTTCATCTCACCCAGGCAGGATACCGTGTTGCCCATGCCTTCAACGGTGAGGAGGCGATCCAGAAGGCACGCTCTCTGAAACCCTTTGCCATAACCCTTGACATAATGCTTCCCCAGAAAGACGGCTGGGAGGTGCTCCAGGAGCTCAAGACAGACGAGACCACGGCAGACATCCCCGTCATAATACACTCAATCGTGAACAACAAGGAGCTTGCCTTTGCACTTGGTGCAACGGACTATCTGATGAAACCCCTTGACAAGGAAACACTCCTTCAGACCATTGAGTCTCTCAAATACTCAAGGGAAAGGACAGGGCTGCCCCTGGCGGTGCTTCTTATTGAGTCCAATGAAGAGGAACTGGAAGAACTCAGGGGTATGCTTGAGGAACTTGGTGCTGTTATCTATACGGCAAAGAATGTGAAGAAGGGCTTTGACCTTGCCGTAGCACTTAAACCCAATCTCATACTGCTCAACCTGGAAGACCCTGCCATAGAGGACTTTGACATTGTCAAGGAGCTAAAGGACTCGCCATCCACCCGTGACATCCCCATATTCCTGCTCACATCAAAGGACCTCTCTGTTGAGGAGCGGATGGGACTGATCGGCAAGATAGAGCGGATACTGAAGAAGAAGACCTTTGATGCCAGTGAACTGATTGAGCACATAAAGGAGCTTGAGATTATCTACCCCAAGAGGGCAGGCCTTGTTGATGCACTGACAGGTCTGTTCAGCCACAGGTATTTCAATATAAGGCTTGCACAGGAGGTTGAAAGGGCGCGCAGATACAAGCTCCCCCTGGTGCTTGTACTTCTTGACATTGACCACTTTGAGAATTATATAAACAAAGCGGGCAAATCCAAGGGAAACAGTGTACTCAAAAAGGTCTCTGAACTGATAAGAAAAAATATAAGGGGCTCTGATGTTATCGTGAGATACGGCGGGGACTCCTTTGCCATTTTGCTCCCGAATACCCCTCTTAATGCAGGGCTCTCACTGAGCAATAGATTCAATGCGATCATAAAGAACTATCCCTTCCCTGAGGAACATGTCCAGCCCAAGGGCTGTATTACCGCAAGCATAGGGATTGCCTTCTACCAGGGGGAGTCCACCGAGGAGCTTATCCTCTTTGCAAAGAGGGCCCTTTCCCTTGCAAAAAACAAAGGTGGTGACAGGGTTGAGGTCTTCACTGAAAAGATGGAAGCTTCAAAATCAGATCTTCACTGATTATATTGACACTCCCTGGGGAAGGATCCTCTGCTGGTTCATTGAAGAAGGCCCCGAACAGTATCTCCTGAGGATAGTGCTTGGCAAGGCTATCCATCCCGACGAAAGGCTTATTACCGTGAGGCATACCTTGAAGGACTCCTGCAAGAGGCAGTTTACAGAATACCTTGAGGGAAAAAGGAAGGCCTTTGATATCCCCTATATCATGGTAGGAACTGATTTTGAAAAAAAGGTCTGGTCCATCCTTCTCACCATCCCCTACGGTGAGACACGATCATACAGGTGGCTTGCCAGAAAGGCCGGGCTTCCAAAGGGCGCAAGGGCAGTTGGACAGGCGCTGAAGAGAAACCCCCTGCCCATACTTATCCCCTGCCACAGGATCATACAGGAGGACGGAGGCCTTGGCGGTTACTCATCAGGTGTTGATATGAAAAGGCGGCTGCTGGACCTGGAGTACTATAACAGTCTGTAAAAGGGTCAGTTGATCTCGTCTCTCAGCTTCTTTGCCCTCTCAAGGAGGGCCAGGAGTGCTGCTGCATCTTTGTTCCTCAGGGCGGTCTCAATCTCATCCAGTCTTTCCCTGAAGATCTCCATCATCTCCAGAACGTTGTCTCTGTTTGAAAGCAGTATATCCGTCCAGAGCTCCGGAGAGCTTGATGCAATCCTTGTGGTATCCCTGAACCCCCCACCTGTGTACTCAATGTATCTGCTGTTGATGCCCTCCACTGTATTAACCAGTGCATAGGATACCACATGGGGCAGGTGGCTTGTGAGGGCAAGCACCCTGTCATGCTCCGAGGGCGACATGAGCACCACCCTTGCCCCTATGGCCTTCCATAGAGAGACAACCCTTTCTGTGGCATCCGGGTCCGTGTTCTCAGTGGGTGTGACAATGGTAACACTGTTCCTGAAAAGCTCGCTGTGAGCATAATCAAGCCCTGACCGGTCAGAGCCAGCAATGGGATGGGCACCCACAAAGAACCGTCCCTCTGGAAGCATGGTCTCAAGCTCTGCCACAAGGCTGCCCTTGACACTGCCCACATCGGTGACCACTGTGCCTTCTTTTAATCTATCCCCTATCTTTTTGATGATCTCCCTGAAGGTCCCCACAGGAGAGGCAAGCACCACGAGTTCTGATGAATCAACGGCATCCTCAAGGGATGTACTGTAGGAGTCTATAATGCCCCGCTGCCTGGCCCTTCGGAGATTCTCCTCAGACCTCCCTCCACCCACTATCTTTTCTGCAACGGAGGCCTTCCTCATTGCCATGGCAAGGCTTGCACCAATCAGGCCCACTCCTATTATGGTAACCTTCCCGAAGTGGATATCTGCCATTGCTGTTTATACCTCTCTGCCAATGGCCTCGGCAATTGGCCTTATCTGGTCCATCATCTCTCTGAAAAGGGAAGGCTTCAGGGACTGCTCACCATCTGAGAGTGCCTCTTCCGGATTGGTGTGGACCTCTATAAGGAGTCCATCAGCACCTGCTGCAACGGCAGCCCTTGCCATGGGTGTTACAAGACTCCAGCGTCCTACCCCATGACTGGGATCAACCACCACAGGCAGATGGGTCAGTTCCTTGAGAAGGGGCACGGCAGACAGATCAAGGGTGTTTCTTGTTGCGGTCTCAAAGGTTCTGATCCCCCGTTCACAGAGGATTACATTCTCGTTTCCCTTTGAAAGTATGTACTCTGCTGCCATCAGCCATTCCTTTATTGTTGCTGATAGGCCTCTTTTAAGAAGCACGGGCTTGTCACACTGGCCAACCTCAAGGAGAAGCCTGAAGTTCTGCATGTTCCTCGCACCTATCTGGATGATATCCGAATACCGAAGCACCACCTCCATATCCCGCGGGTCCATTATCTCTGTAACTACTGGAAGACCTGTAATCTCCCTTGCTTCAGCAAGTATCTTCAGACCCTCAACGCCAAGCCCCTGGAAACTGTAGGGGGATGTGCGTGGCTTGAAGGCTCCACCTCTGAGGAAACTTGCCCCTGCCGCCTTCACTTTCTCAGCAATGCTCATCAGAATCGTCCTGTTCTCAACGGCACAGGGGCCTGCAATGACCACCACCTTTTTTCCACCGATCTCCCTGTCCTTTACCTTTACGATGGTCTGCTCTTTCTTGAACTCCCTGCTTGCCAGCTTGTAGGGCTTGATGATCCTTGTGACACTCTCAACCGCCTCAATAGCCCTGATGGCGTTTTCTTCATCCTCGGATACCCTGGAAGTATCGCCTATTACACCTATAATGGTCCGCTCCGTACCTCTGGAGACATGGGCCTTCAGACCCTTGCTCTCCAGCTTTTTCACCACATGCCGAAGGTCCTCATCTGTTGCCTCTGGTTTGAGGACGATAATATCCATAAGGATTTCCTCCTGTTGATTTTCTTACCCCGATCCCCGTAGCTCTTTTTCAAGGGCACTGATGAAGAGCTCGTTCTCCTCTGGCAGACCAATGGTGACCCTTATTGAGTCCTTTCCCATGGGTCTGACGATAACACCTCTCTTCAGAAGCCCCTGATAGAGCGAAATTGCATCGGGTTGCTCAAGACCCTTTATATAGACGAAATTTGCCTCTGTTGGCACATAATCAATTCCAAGCCTGCTGAACTGGCTGTAGAGATACTCCTTTCCCTTACGGTTTATCTCAACGCTTCTCCTTATATGCTCCACGTCATCAAGTGAAGCCCTGGCGGCAGCCTGGGCAAGACTGTTTGTATTGAAGGGCTCACGGAGCTTGTTCATCTCCGTAATGATCCCGGGCAATGAGATGCCATAGCCAATCCTGAGACCAGCAAGTCCATAGGCCTTTGAGAAGGTCCTCAGGATCAGTATCTCCCGCCCCTCTTTCAGGTACCTCATCGTGTCAGGATAGTCAGGGTCTTCCACGTACTCATAGTATGCCTCATCCACGATCACAAGCACACCCTCTGGCACCTTGTCCATGAAGGACTCAAACTCATCCTTTCTATTGATGGTGCCGGTGGGATTGTTCGGATTGGCAACAAAGACGATCTTTGTATTCTCCCTTATGGCATCTGCCATTGAAGGCAGATCATGCCTGTATTCCCTGAGTGGTATCTTTATGGCCTCGGCCCCGATTGATTGCACAGATAGGGGGTAGACCACAAAGGAGGGCTCCGCCATTACAGCGCTGTCAGAGGGTGTCATGAAGGTCCTCACCGCGATGTCAAGAAGTTCATTGGAACCATTCCCCAGAATAAAATGATCCTGGGAAAGACCAAGCCTCTTGCTCAAACTCTCCTTCAGATAATATCCACCACCGTCAGGGTACCTGTTGAGTTTTGAGATGTTCTTCTCAATCGCCTCCAGGGCAAGCCGTGATGGACCAAGGGGATTTTCATTAGAGGCGAGTTTTACCGCCTCCCTGATCCCCAGTTCCCTTTCCAGTTCTTCAACAGGTTTCCCCGGGATATAGGGCCTTATCGCCTGTACATACTCAGGTGGTTTTATCATAGCTCCTCAACTCCCTTGTTCATTACCTCAGACTTTGGATAGGAACCGAGCACCTTGAGGAAGATGCAGTACTTTTCAATCTCCTTTAAGGCCTTCTTTACCTTCTTTTCTGCTATATGTCCCTCAAGGTCAATGAAGAATATGTATTCCCATGCCTTACGTTTTGAGGGACGGGACTCTATCTTCGTGAGGTTGATCTTTTCCTTGTAGAAGGGTGTAAGTACCTCAAAGAGGGCCCCGGGTTTGTCCTTTATTGAGAGCATTATGGATGTCTTGTCATTGCCTGTGGGTGGAGGGAACTCCTCCGAGATCACAAGGAACCTTGTATAGTTGTTCTTGTTGTCCTCAATCCCCCTCTTGATGAACTTCAGGTCATACATCTTCGCAGCCAGGTCACTCGCAATGGCTGCACCATCAGGATCGGCTGCTGCAAGCTCCGCAGCACGGGCAGTGCTTGATGTATCCACTATCTTGACATCAGGCAGGTTCCTCTCAATCCATCGTCTGCACTGTGCAATGGCCTGGGGATGGGAATAGATCTTCTTCACCTTCTTTATGTCACCGCTCTTTGATAAAAGGTTGTGTGTTATCTCAAGCATGATCTCGGCCGACACCTTCAGGTCCACATCCATGAACATATCCAGGGTGTAACTCACTACCCCCTCATTTGAGTTCTCAATGGGCACCACCCCGTAATCAGCACGGCCCTCAACAACAGCCTCAAAGACATCCTTTATGCTCTCCACAGGGATTATCTGTGCAAAGGAACCGAAATGTCGCTGCGCTGCGAGGTGCGTAAAAGTGGCAAGGGGACCAAGACATGCCACCTTGAGTGGTTCCTCAAGGGAGAGGGAGGCAGACATTATCTCCCTGAAGATTATCCTGAGGGCATCGTTGGGGAAGGGGCCTGTGTTGAGTTTTTTCAGACGCTCTATGATCTCATGCTCCCTGTGGGGTACGTAGAACTTCTCATCAGAGCCTCTTTTAATCTCTGCTATCTTCAACACCACGCCTGCCCTCTCGTTCAGGAGCTTCAGTATCTGCTCGTCAATCCGGTCTATCTGCTCACGAAGCTTCTTCAATCTCCTTTTGTTCTCTGCCTTTGCCATGGTCTTTCTTCTCGGGGCCTGTAACTTTATTCCTTTCTTCTCAAGAGTATAAAGCTAAATCTAACAGATTTAAATATCTTTTTGCAACTTCCCTGTATCCCCGGGATTGCAGATAGAAAAAAACATCCAAACAAATAACGGATACACCCCCACCTTCATCCTCCCCCTTCAAGGGGGAGGTATGGAGGGGGTGTCTTTTAGGACTTAAGTGGATAGACAAGGGTCTTGATGTAGGATACCTGAGGTATTGCTACATGGCCTATACAGAGGTCAGAGGTGGGATTACAAACTTTGGAGTTTCTGACTTCCGATTTCCGTATAGGTGCCCTGCCTTGACAGAGATTTGTTTTAGACAGATATGAATTGGGTTATAATAGAGAAAAATAAATCTAAAGGAGGTTCATGTACTATGCATAATAGAGCCTTTAAATTACAGAGGGTAATTATCATTACCATGGTTTTTATGTTGGTGGCCTACCAGACCGCCTTTGCCGCCTCTGCAAGGGAGATTGACGTAAGCGTTGATGAAGCATTGAACCGCTTCTATAAGAACGTCAAGGGTGCAAAGGAGTTCGCAAGGATTGCAAAGGGCCTGCTGGTACTGCCCAATGTATTCAAGGCCGGCCTGTTTATCGGTGGCGAATACGGCGAGGGGGCCCTCAGGGTTAAGGGCAAGACCGTGGATTACTACAGCATCATATCCGGCTCCTTTGGTTTCCAGATCGGTGCACAGAAGAAGGATATCATTATAGCCTTCATGACGGAGAAGGCCCTCAGGGACTTCAGGAAAAGCTCTGGCTGGGAGGTAGGTGTGGATGGTAATATAGCGATCGTTAATGTAGGCGCAGGCCAGCGTATTGATACCACCACTGTGAAGGACCCCATCGTGGCCTTTGTATTTGATGTAAAGGGGCTGATTGTGGATGTATCCCTGAAAGGGGCAAAGTTCAGCAGGCTTGACAAGACCGGGGATTAGAGCGGGGTAATGAAGAGACCACCTGTGCTTTGTCCCTGAAGCAGTGTCCAGGTTTCTGGATATGCTAAATCAATGGGGCAGAATCCTATCCCTTATCCTCGTCCGTTTCATTACGAACACAAGGGGCAATATGAGAATCATTGTTATGCATAGGAGAAAGAAGGTATCATTAAAGGCCAGCATGTTTGCCTGCCTGAGCAGTTCCCTGTAGATCAGGGCATCAGGGTTGATATCCAGGCCAAGGAATTTTGTAATGGTGGAGATACCCCCCTTTGCCACCTGATAGGGTACATCATATGGTGTGAGATGCTCCACCAGCCTGAACTGGTGAAACTGTGCCCTCCTGGCAAGAATGGTTGTCACGAATGCAACACCCACACTTCCTCCGATGTTTCTGAGAAGATTATACATTGCCGTAGCTTCTGTCATCTTCTCCTTAGGGATATGGGAAAGGGTCAGAGTGGTAAGGGGTATGAAGAGAAAACCCATGCCCACACCAAGCACGACCCTGGGCCAGACAGCGGCCCAGAAATCAATCTGCAGATTGAAGAGTGACATCAGGTATGTGGAAAGGGCGCTTATCACAATCCCCACAACAAGTATACCCTTTGGGTTGTAACGATTCACCAGACGTCCAGCAACAGGAAGGGCTATCATGGTGGCCACACCACCTGGGCCAAGGACGAGGCCTGCCAGGAAGGCGGTGTAGCCCATAAGGGTCTGCAGGTAAATCGGCAGCAGCACGATGCTGCCAAAGAGATTGAAGAAGGCAAAGAACATCAGTATATTACCCATCGTGAATGTGCGGTCGCGGAAGAGGCCGAGATGGACAATGGGGTGGTCGGAAAAGGCCTCCTGAATGATGAAGAGGATGAGTGATACCACCGATATTATGGAAAACACCACGATCACAGGGGATGCAAACCAGTCCTCACGCTGCCCCTTGTCAAGCACGAACTGCAGTGAGCCAAGCCCTGCTGAAAGGAATATAAGACCCCAGTAGTCTATCTTCATCCTTATCCGCCTCATATAGGGTGGGTCCTGGATTATCAGCAGCGTCAGCAGGATTGAGACCACACCGATGGGGACGTTTATATAGAATATCCACCTCCATGACCAGTTGTCGGTTATCCAACCGCCAAGAAGGGGGCCAATAATGGGGCCGAACATGATCCCGATTCCGAACAGTGCCATTGCCATGCCGTGCTGGGCAGGTGGGAATACCTCAAGGAGTATGGACTGGCTCAGTGGCTGAAGCGCACCGCCTCCAATCCCCTGGATTATCCTGAATATCACAAGTGACCTTAGGCTCCAGGCTGACCCGCAGAGAAGGGAGCTTCCAGTGAACATTGCAATTGATATGATGAGATAGTTTTTCCTGCCAATAAGTCTGCTCAGCCAGCCCGTGATGGGGATGATTATTGCATTTGATACAAGATAGGCTGTGATTGCCCAGGTTGCCTCGTCAATCCCCGCTGACAGTGCCCCCCTTATGTGATCAAGAGATACATTGACAACAGAGGTGTCAATAATCTCTATCAGGGTGGGTAGCATCACTGTTATGGCAACGAGCCACTTATTCATTGGTCAGGACAGTGGGGATGACAGACATCCCTATTCTGAGGATATGTCCAGGGTCGGTGCCATCCTCAAGCAGGATCTTTACAGGCACCCGCTGAACCACCTTCACATAATTGCCCGTTGCATTCTCGGGCGGGAAGAGGGAGAATGCCGCACCAGTGCCTGCCATTATGCTGTGAACCCTTCCCCAGAAGGTCTTTTCTGGATAGGCATCAACCTTAATCTTTACCCTCTGGCCCGGCCTGATACGGTCAAGCTTTGTTTCCTTGTAGTTGGCAATGATGTAGACATCATCAAGGGATACAAGTGCCATGAGTGGCTGGCCTGCCTGTACCTGGTTACCCACCTCTACGGCCTTCCTTGTAACATAGCCATCATCAGGGGCATATATCTTTGTGTATGAAAGATTCAGCCTTGCAATCTCTGCTTCTGCCTTGCGACGTGCTATATTTTCCCTCTGTGCCCTCAGTGCTGCATTGAGATTATCAAGGACCCTTTCCTCTGCCTGTAGCCCTGCCTCTGCCTCCCGGATTGTTGCATCCTGACCTTTAAGTGCTACAATACTCTCTCTGAGAAGGGCCTTTGCTGCAAGATAGGATGCCTCTGCAGTACTGTAAGAGGTGCGTGCTGTTTCAAGCCTGTCCTCGGGAATGACCTGTTTTTTATAGAGCGCCTCGGCCCTCTGGAGGTCCTTTCTTGCCTTCTCCAGGAGGGCTCCCTTTGCCTTCACCTCTGCCCTGCGTGCCTGTACCGCAGATTCAAGGGCCTTCCTTTGAATCCCGGCCTTCTCAAGGGATGCCCTTGCAAGCTCTATCTTCTTCTTTTGTACATCAATGGATGCCTCTATCTCCTCCAGCCTCCCCTGCTCTGCCTTCCAGGCAGCCTCTGCCTTCCGCAGTGCACGCTGGTATAAATCACCATCAAGCTCTACGAGCAAGCTCCCCTTTTTTACAAACTCGTTGTCCGACACATACACCTTCAGCACAGTTCCGGTGACCCTTGAGGCTACGGTATGGATCGTGCCCTCCACAAAGGCGTCATCGGTGCTGATGTGTGTCTTTTTGTACCTGACATAAAAGAACCCTGCGATAAGGCCTGCCAAAACTACAAGGGCAAAGACCAGGAGTGCCATCCTTTTTCTCTGGTTGTTGGTTGCATTATTGTCCTTTGCCATTCATGGCCTCCTTCCTTGCAGGACCCTGGGGATTGTATGCCTGCAGCAGGTCCAGCCCCATTGTGTATATCAACCTTGCCTCAGCCCTGAAGCTATCATAGAGGGCTGAGAGATAGTTGGTCTCTGCCCTTGTTAAAAGTGCTATGGCATCAGTTACATCAGTGGCTGTACCCACCCCCTCCTTATACCTCAGCCTCTGAAGCCTCAGGTTCTCCTCAGCCTGCTGAACAGCCTTCCTGGTGGCCTTTATCCTGTTTTTCGCCGAGTGGAGCCCCAGGTATGCCTCTTTTACCTCAAGCTTTACAGAATCCATGAGTCTTTCCTTTTTCAACTGGAGGGCCCTCAGCCGGGCTTTCTTCTGCCTGATCCGTGATCTTGTCTGCCCGCCTGAAAAGAGATTCAGCTTTATACCCCCCAGGAGAGACCAGTTCCCCTCATGAACCATGAAGCGGTTCTCCTGGTATTCATACCCTCCTGAGAGATAGAGGGTTGGTAAAAATTCAGCCTCTGTTGCCTTTAATTCCGCCTTTGCGATGGAGATCTCCCTGTCAATCCTTCTTATCTCCGGACGGTAAAGAAGGGCACTCTGCCAGGCATCTTCAAGACTGTATCCTGTAAAGGGATGCCAGCTTACCTCCTCAGCCTCTACAGGCCTGTTCAGGTCAGTCAATACAAGCATGTTCAGCCTTGATTGTCTGAGTTTATACAGGTTTTCTGCATCAATCCTCTTCTGTCTTGCATCTGCAAGCATCACCTCGGCCTGGAGCAGATCATTCCTTGTTATAAGCCCCTCCTCATACATCGCTGAGGTATCCTTCAGGTGTGCCTGAAGACGTTCCACCTCTCTGGAGGCCACATCAAGAAGGCTCTTTGCCTTGAGAAGCTCAAAGTAGGCATCAATGAACTCAAGGGCCATAAGGTTTCTTACCCTCTTTGTATCAAGCCTCTTTGCCTTCAGGGCATATCTGGCACCCCTTATCATACTCCCTGTCCTGCCGAAGTCGTAAAGGAGTTGATTTACCCTGAATCCATAGGTCAGGAAGCTTCTCTCGCTTATCTGGACGGGGCCGAAGGGACCAAAGGTTGCCTCAGGGTCGTATCTAAGCATTGTCTGGTAGGAGTATAAATCAACCCTGGGTAGCCAGGCTGACCTTGCAATGGGTATACCCTCCTTTGTCATCTCCTCCTCCAGCATGGAGACACGCACCTCCCTTGAACGGGAGGTGACAATCTCCAGCCCCTCTGACAGAGAGATTGCCTGAAGGGAGGAAGGAAAGGGGATTGAAGACAGAAGAATCGCAAGGAGTAAAAATGTCCTGAGAAAGGGGAATAGCCGAAAAATGAAGTGTGTATTTTTCTGACAACATAGCATGTCCCACCTCTGAGATAATAATGTAAGTAATCACTAACATAACATAAAGAGAGTTTATATGTCAAACCCGACAGTTGATGGGTGGATGAGTGAATGGGTAAATGAGTGAATGAGTGGATGGGTTGATGGGTAAATGAGTGAATGGATTGATGGGTTGATGGGTGAAAGAGTTTATGA
>DROX01000152.1 GCA_011321725.1 Nitrospirota bacterium
AGGCATACGGGTGTCCTTGATTCTCTTATCCCTGAAGTAGGAGCCAGGACCAACTGCTGCCTCAATGATCTCTGCCATATCCTCTGCAATGGCTGTCAGGTTAACTATGTCACCTCTCCTGATGTATCTCAGGATAGAGCTTGCTGTGATCAGCCTCGGGCTTATGACCACCTCTATTCCGAGGCTATGGGCAAGGGGGATGTATTCCGTTCTGTTTACCACCGTTATAACCCTACCAACACCCAGCCTCTTCGCAAGGAGGGAACTCATTATGTTCAGTTCCTCGTTGTTTGTTATGGCAACAAAGGCATCCATATCGGAGATGTTTTCCTCCTCCAGCAGAGATGTGTCTGTTCCGTCGCCGTTCAGGATTATGGCCCTTTCAAGTTTCCTTGTCAGGAACTTGCACCTCTCTGGATTGCGTTCAATTATTTTAAGGGTTATGTCCCTCTGTTCAATCTCTCTTGCCACAAGATAGCCTATCCTTCCACCGCCTACCATGATCACCTTTGATGTCTTCCTGATTCCGCCCTTGAGTACAGAGGCGGTCTTCAGGAGCTTGTCTCTTTCAACGGGGATGTATATGATATCCCCGGGGAGTACTCTGTCCTTACCCTTGGGGATCAGTGTCTTATCCTCCCTCTGGATAATCCCAACGAGTATCCTGTCTCTTATCTGTTGTCTCAGTTCAATGAGCGTCTTTCCTGCGGCAATGGAGTCCTCTCCGATCCGGAAACCTATGACCTTTACAAGTCCCTTTTCAAAGTCCTCCACATCATATGCAAAGGGTGCCTCAATAAGCCTTGTGATTGCCTTGGCTGATTCAAGTTCAGGATTTATTGCAGGGTCTATATCAAGGTTTTCCCTTGATAGCAGTATCTTGTTCGTGAAGTATTCTTCGTTTCTTATCCTGGCAATCTTTCGCTTCACATTGAAAAGGGCCTTTGTTACCAGGCAGGCAATCATGTTTGTCTCATCGCTGTTGGTGACCGCAAGGAGTATATCCGCCTCATCAGCACCTGCCTTTCTGAGTACCTCGGGAGAGCCACCCTCTCCTTCAATAACAGCAATATCAAGCTCCTCTTGGATGCGACCCAGTTTGACAGAATCGGTGTCAATGACCACCACCTCCACATCACTTTCCCGTGTAAGAAACCGGGCGATATGATAGCCAACCTCACCAGCGCCTATGATGATCACCTTCATGAATAAGATTATATCAAAAGTCATCTGGAAAAGTTTAAAATATAAAGAGTTATAATTTAAAATCAGATTATAACCGGTAGTTGGACTCTGACGGACTTATCCCATAAGGAGGTATTATGCGAAAGAGATTATCAAGCCCTGCGGGCTTCACCCTTATTGAGCTTCTTGTGGTAATGGTTATTCTGGGGCTGCTGGCAGCCCTTGTGGGTCCAAGGCTTTTCCCGAAGCTCGGCAAGAGCAAGCAACATGCTGCCAAGGCGCAGATAGAGCTCCTTGGAGAGGCACTGGACCAGTTCAGGCTTGACACAGGCAGGTATCCCACCACCTCTGAGGGGCTTGAGGCACTCCTTGAAGACCCCGGGGTGAAGGGCTGGGATGGTCCCTATCTGAAGAAAAAGAAGATCCCCCTTGACCCATGGGGAGAACCCTATCACTACCAGTCTCCTGGCTCACACGGGGAGTATGACCTCTTCTCCTACGGCAGAGACAAACAGCCCAGTGGTGAGGGCGAAGACCAGGATGTTGTGAGCTGGCAATGAGGGTGTCTCGGGGTGAAAAGGGCTTTACCCTATTAGAGCTTCTCCTTGTGCTTCTGATAATCTCACTGACCTCGGCGGTTGTATATGTATCAGTGGGAATCAGTGAAAGAAAGGCCCTGTTAAGGGATACAGCACGGAGGATATTCATCACCCTTAGGTATGCAAAGGAGATGGCTGTAATGCAACGTAAGGTGATGGGCTTTGTTGTGGAGGATGATGGCAGATCCTACAGCATCATCCAGATAAATGATGATGAAAGAGGCGATTACCAGCTGGTCAGGAAAGGCAGGGTAAGGAGGGGGGTTGTAATTGCTGGTAAGGATATTGTCTTTTATCCTCTGGGTAACAGCACAGGCGGGACAGTAACTGTGATTGACAATGAAGGCAGGCGGATAAGTATAGTGGTTGATGATACGACAGGCAGCATTGAAGTTGAAAAAAGCTGAATTTTCTCCAGCAGGGTATTAGTCTTGAGGGACTTTGCCCCACAAAGATCGGATTACTAGGCAGTGTTGCATAAAGAGGGAAAAGAATGCTCAAGCCAAGGGGGTTCAGCCTCTTTGAGGTTCTAATAGCAATGTCCATATTGTCCATTTCTGTGGTGCTCATCCTTCAGCTCTTCTCCATGGGGCTCAGAAGCACTAAGAAGGCGGAAGACTATACCACTGCACTGGTCATAGCCCGTAGTCTCATGAACGAGGCCCTCTCGGCAGGTTCCATTGAAGATGCCGGTATGGAAGAGGAATATGAGGGTGGTTACAGTGCAGAGAGGACCATTGAAGAGGTCTCTCAGGACGAGGAGGGCGCAACCAGACTCTACAGGATAACGGTGATTGTAAGGTGGCCTCCCTCGGGAAGGCTGAAGCTTACCTCAATGAGGGCGGTGCATGAAGAGAACAGATAGTACAGGGGGATTCACCCTCCTGGAGCTTGTTATTGCCCTGAGCATAACCTCCCTGATCCTTGTCTTTATTGGTTCAGCCTTTTATATGGGTTATCGCTCCGAAGAAAGGGCGTCCGAGCGGGAGGGGCTGCAGCAGAGAATCAGGATCATCAACGAGAGGCTGACCTGGCTCCTGAGGGGTGCCTATCCCTTTGTCAGGGTATCACCCGAAGGTAATACCCTTTATTTCTTCGGGAAAAAGGACTCCATAGGGTTTGTGACCACAAGTACGCTGTCAGGATCAGCCTTGGAGGAAAGGGCAGGGCTTACCTTCATGAAAATATTCCTTGATGATGGCAG
>DROX01000153.1 GCA_011321725.1 Nitrospirota bacterium
GGCTGCCATGAGGGCAGCCAGGCAAAATTACCTCGGAGGCAGGGGCACCCCGAAAAATCGCAGATTTTTTGGGGCAGAGACAGGAGGTCTGCCGAGAATGAGACGAAAAATCAGTGCCCCTTGCCATTACTATAACTTTCAATGTTTACCGGACAGTAGTAATCTTAGAGATAAAAAAACAAGGCAGGGTACCGATAAGACAGTCAGGAGTTAACAGTAAGCAGTAAGCAGTGAGCGGTAAGCAGCCCCTTGTCATACGGAATCCTGCAATTGTCATCCTGAACCCTGTCCTGAACTGGTTTCAGGATCTGTTTCAGGATCTCTGAAGGACATGCTTGTTTCAGCATCTGTTTCGGCATCTCGTCTCAGGAGATTCTGACCTTCGTCAGAATGACACAACAAAGAGCAGTAACCAGTGAGCGGTGAGCAGTGAGCAGTTGATGGGTGGATGAGTAAATGGGTTGATGGGTTAGTAGTAAGCGGTGAGCAGCAAGAAAGGGCCTCCGAAAAATCGCAGATTTTTCGGAGGATAAAGAGGTAGTATTGACATTTTTGTCGGATCTTGTTATTATACGGCAAACGGCAATTGTTTGCCTATAAAATTTTTTTTCGGAGGTAGCTAAAAGATGCTGAAGAAAATCAAGAGGTATTTCTTTCCCCTTATCACGCTGTTATTGCTGCCCTCTGCGGCCTTTGCAGCAGACGGAGGTATCAGCGCAGGTGACACTGCATGGATGCTTGTCTCAACGGCACTGGTGATGCTGATGACACCTGGTCTTGCCTTTTTCTACGGTGGAATGGTGAGGAGCAAGAATGTGCTTGGTACGATAATGCACAGCTTCATAATACTCTGCCTGATGAGTGTGATCTGGGTCCTCTGGGGATACACCCTTGCCTTTGGCCCTGATATAGGTGGTTTTGTGGGCTCCCTGAAGTGGTTCGGACTCAGTGGTATCGGTAATGAACCCGCACCCATGGCCCCGAACATACCACACCTTGTCTTCATGATGTTCCAGGGCATGTTTGCAATAATTACACCAGCATTGATAACAGGGGCCTTTGCCGAGAGGATAAAGTTCTCTGCTGTTATCTTCTTCACCATACTCTGGGCCACCTTTGTCTACTCCCCTGTTGCACACTGGGTATGGGGTGGAGGCTGGATCGGTGCAAAGATCGGGGCCCTTGATTTTGCAGGTGGCACAGTGGTGCATATCAACTCTGCAATGGCAGCAATAGTGGCAGCTTTAATAGTGGGAAGGAGAAAGGGCTACCTGCAGGAGCCCATGATGCCACACAACATGACCATGACAGTGCTCGGTGCAGCACTTTTATGGTTCGGCTGGTTCGGTTTCAATGCCGGAAGTGCCCTGTCCGCAGGGACGCTTGCCTCCCTGGCATTCGTAACCACGAACACCGCATCAGCCTCTGCAGCCCTTGGCTGGACATTCCTGGAATGGATCGTAAGGAAAAAACCGACTGCACTGGGTGCTGTAAGTGGAGCCGTGGCTGGCCTTGTGGCCATAACCCCTGCTGCAGGATTTGTAAGCCCTGTCAGCTCAATAGTAATCGGCATCCTGGCCGGCCTGATATGCTTTACAGCAGTGAGTCTGAAGCCGAAGTTCGGTTATGATGACTCCCTTGACGTACTTGGCATACATGGTGCCGGGGGTATCTGGGGCGCCCTTGCAACAGGCCTTTTTGCATCCACGGCAATAAACCCTGATGGTGCCAACGGGTTGTTCTATGGCAATCCTTCGCTTTTCCTCAAGCAGGTCATCGCCACTGTGGCAACAATTGCCTATTCACTGGTGGTATCATTAATAATATTCAAGGTAATTGACTGGACTATCGGCCTCCGGGTTGAAGAGGAGGAGGAGATAACAGGGCTTGACCTGAGTCAGCATGGAGAGACAGGTTATAACCTGTAAATATTGAGTATTAAATGGAAATGTCCTATAAAAGCAAAGAGTTGACAGCCCTTCTTGAGGTAAGCAGGGTTCTCACAGAGTCATTTGACCTTGAGAAGAACCTCACCTCTGCAATGGCGATACTGAGCGACCTCCTGGAGATGCAGCGAGGCTGCGTCTATCTCCTGGAGCCCCTCTCAGGTGAGCTGAAGATAGTGGCTGCCCATGGCCTGCGCCCTGATGAGATAAGAAAGGGGAAATATCGCATCGGCGAGGGTATCGTTGGCAGGGTTATAGAAACGGCTGAACCCATGTTTGTACCGGACATTGGTGATGAGCCCAAGTTTCTGAACAGGACAGGTTCCCGTCCTGGCAAGGAAGGGATATCCTTCCTCTGCCACCCCATTGAACTTAAAGGCGAGATCCTGGGTGTTATAAGTGTTGACAGGATATACTCCCGTGAACATGGTGGGGTTGATGATGACCTCAGGGTGCTGGGTATAGTCTCATCCCTGATAGCCCAGTTCGTGGGGCTCTGGAGAATCTTCAAGGAGGCAGACACTGAGAGGGAGGAGCTGAGACGTCAACTGAAGGACAGGTTCAGCATACCCAATCTTGTGGGGGAGTCTCCGAAGTTCCAGTCTGTTCTGAAGATGGTGGCAAAGGTGGCTGTTACAGATGCCACTGTGCTGTTACTTGGCGAAAGTGGCACCGGCAAGGAGCTCATTGCAAGGACCATCCATTATCAGAGCCCCAGGGCAAAGGGCCCCTTTGTTGCAGTAAACTGTGCGGCACTGCCTGAGAATCTTCTTGAGATGGAGCTTTTTGGAGCGGAAAAGGGAGCCTATACAGGTGCAACGGAGAGAAGGATCGGAAGGTTTGAGAAGGCAAAGGGAGGAACGATCTTCCTTGACGAGATAGGAGAGATTCCCCCCTCTGTGCAGGCAAAGCTGCTGAGGGTGCTTCAGGAGAAGTGCTTTGAAAGGCTTGGCTCCTCCGAGTCCATAAAGGCTGACCTCAGGATACTGGCAGCAACAAACAGGAATCTCCTGGATGAGGTAAAAAGGGGTAATTTCAGGGAAGACCTCTACTGGAGGCTTAATGTTGTGTCCATAAGACTGCCGGCCCTGAGGGAGAGAAGGGAGGATATCCCCCATCTTGTCAATTATTATTTGAAGAGATTCAACAGGAAATACAAAAAGAACATAAGGGTCTCCGAGGAGGCAATGGAGGCCTTTATGGAATACCACTGGCCTGGAAATATCAGGGAGCTGGCCAACACCCTTGAAAGGCTTGTAATAATGACCGAATCAGATATAATCAGTGCTGAGGATTTCAGGGCTGGTGCTGTTTGCATGGAAGCAGATACAGAGCCTGTCCTGTCAATTGCCGGGGAAAAGGCCCTCTCAACAGAGGTGGAGACGATTGAAAAGAATCGGATAATAAAGGCACTGAAGGAAAACAACTATGTCCAGGCCAGGGCGGCAAAGGCCCTTGGTATTACCCCCCGTCAGCTTGGCTACAGGATAAAGAAGTACGGCATCAGACTCTTTGAATAGAATCTGATATTTCCCGTTATCCAGCCTTCCGCTTCCCCTTATCAATTTCGGTAGAGCTTTTGTATTTTTGAAAAAAAATTGTATATTATACAGCATGGCATGAGAGTTTAAATTTCAAGGAGGTCTCATATGTGCAAGATTGCCGGCAGTACAGAGGAACTAAAGGCGATAGTATCAGGGACTGTAACAATAACCAATGGAGAGGTGGTTATTGAAAACGAGGACGCCCTCAGAGGAGGTGTGATTGATGATCTCATCTACACTGCGGTCTTCTCGGACAGTTCCGTGGTCAGGGAGGAGGCAAAGGTCCTCATCCGTGAGATAGCCAATGAGTTCGGCGCTGTTGCATCATCCATACATGACTTATATATGGCCATGGGAAGGGGGGAGACAAAGAACTTCACAACACCAGCAATCAACATCAGGGGTATGACCTATGATGTTGCAAGAAGGGCCTTCAGGGTTGCAACAAGGAACAAGGTGGGTGCATTCATATTTGAGATAGCAAAGTCAGAGATAGGCTATACCTACCAGAGACCATCAGAGTATGCCTCTGCGGTGCTTGCCGCTGCCATCAAAGAGGGCTACAGGGGGCCTGTCTTTATCCAGGGTGACCATTTCCAGTTCAGTGCCTCGGCCTACAGGGAAAATCCCGATGCTGAACTCGGCAAGATACAGGAACTCACAAGAGAGGCGATTAATGCAGGCTTCTATAATATTGATATTGATCCCTCCACCCTTGTGGATTACTCAAAAGAGTCCCTCCTTGAGCAGCAAAGGGACAACTATATTAATACAGCAAAGATGACGGATTTCATCCGATCCCTTGAGCCAGAGGGGATCACCATCTCTATTGGAGCAGAGATAGGCCATATTGGTGGGAAGAACTCCACCCCTGAGGAGGCAGAGGCATTCATGGAGGGTTACTCAGCCACCCTGAAGGAGATGGGAAAGGGCAATCTCACCGGTATTTCAAAGATAAGTGTCCAGACAGGCACAGCCCATGGAGGAGTGCCCCTGCCTGACGGTACCGTGGCAGAGGTAAAGCTTGATTTCTCGGTGCTTGACTCCATCGGTAAGCTCGTGAGGGAGCGGTACGGATTGTCCGGCACTGTACAGCACGGTGCCTCAACACTTCCGGATGAACTCTTTGACAAATTCCCCGAACACAACTGCTCGGAGATCCACCTTGCCACAGGATTCCAGAACATCATGTATGATCTTGCACCTGAATCATTGAGGGAGGAGATTTACGGTTATATCAAGGAAAACTTCTCCTCGGAGTGGAAGGAGGGCCAGACAGAACAGCAGTTCCTCTACAAGACACGAAAGAAGGGGCTTGGTCCTTTCAAGAAGAGATGGTGGTTCCTTGACAGTGAAGACAAGAACCGTATACTTGATGCCCTTGAGGATAAATTCACCTTTCTCTTTGGCAAGCTCAATGTATTTAATACAAGGGAATATACCGACAAGTACATATCCCTTATCAGAATTCCCTACAAACCCGCTGGCAGGGAACCCGAGCATGTGGACGTTAAAAAACTCAGATTAGAGGAGGGTGCTGACTAATGGCAATCACAGGAATGGATCTTAACAGGTTTATCCTGGAAGAGGAGAGGAAACATCCCCAGGCAACAGGGTCTCTCACACTGGCACTCACGGCAATAACATCAGCGGCAAAGATCATCGCAGCACATGTGAGGATGGCAGGTCTTGCCGATGTGCTTGGCTCCACAGGTACGGTGAATATACAGGGAGAGGTGGTCCAGAAGCTTGACGAGTTCTCCAACAAGGTTCTTGTACAGCACCTCTCTGATAGCGGGCAGTTCTATGCCCTTGCCTCAGAGGAGATGGATGAACCCCTTTTCCCCGAGAAGGGCAGGAACGGAAAGTATGTGATCGCCTTTGACCCCCTTGATGGCTCATCAAATATAGACGTAAACGTCAGTATCGGCACCATATTTTCCATCCACAGAAAGGTTGATGGTACGATTAAGGATTTCCTCCAGGAGGGAAGGAAACAGGTGGCAGCAGGGTATATTATCTATGGTTCATCCACAGTGCTTGTCTACTCCACAGGTAACAGCGTGAACGGCTTCACGCTGGACCCCTCTGTAGGGCTCTTTCTACTTTCCCATCCGGACATGAGAATACCCGAGAAAGGCAAGATTTATTCCATCAATGAGGGGTATTTCAACAGATGGGATGAGAGGCTGAGATCACACGTCCTCTCACTGAAAGAACAGGGTTACTCACTCAGGTATATAGGTTCCATGGTATCAGATGTGCACAGGACACTGATCAAGGGAGGGATATTTGCCTATCCTGCGGACAGCAAGAGTCCCTCAGGCAAGCTCAGGCTTCTCTATGAGGCTGCACCAATGGGCTTTCTTATTGAAAATGCCGGCGGCATGGCATCAACGGGCAGGGAGGATATCCTTGACGTAAAACCCACGGAACTTCACCAGAGGGTACCCGTGTACCTTGGCAGCAGGCGTGACATCCAGGAGATGATCGGATAATACAGCACAAACCTGCAATGGATATGCAACGAGCCCGGTCAGGTCCGATCATGGAGAAGTATCTTTCAATATGACTCTACAGTTCACCATGGAGTGTTCAGAGTATTTAAAGACAGCAATAGAGGCAGCCAGGCAGGCTGGCATGTTCATAGTTGAGAGATACAACAGCCTTGAGGAGATCTGTTTTACCCGGAAGGCTATCTTTGACTATGTCACGGAGGTAGATTCTGCCTCTGAAGCCCTGATCATAAAGACCATAAGGGACACCTTTCCAACACACAGGATACTCTCCGAGGAATCCATAAAAGAGCCTTCAGAAGAGAGTGATTACCTCTGGATAATTGATCCCCTTGACGGGACCACAAATTTCATCCACCGCTATCCTGTATTTGCCTTATCCGTGGGACTACAGCACGAAGGTGACATGGTGGTTGCCGTTGTCTATGACCCTCTGAGGGATGAGATCTTCACGGCAGAGAAAGGCAGGGGTTCCTATCTGAATGGCAGAAGGATAACTGTTTCCAAAAGGGACAGAATTGAGGATTCCATTATCACCACGGGGTTTCCCTTCAGGGCAAAGGAACGGGTTGATGACTACCTGATGGCATTCCGGACACTCTTTCTGAAGTGCAGTGACCTGAGACGTGCTGGCTCTGCAGCCCTTGATCTTGCCTATACAGCTGCCGGGCGTTGTGAGGGGTTTTTTGAGCTTGGTCTTGGTGCCTGGGATGTGGCAGCCGGGAGCCTCCTTGTCAGGGAGGCAGGTGGGATTGTCACGGACTTCAATGGAGGCGCAGGGTATATTGAGTCTGGCAACATTGTGGCTGCAAACCCGCATCTTCATGGTATTATTCTGGAGGATGTAAAAAGATTCCTCAGTAACAGGGATTGATGGCTGTGTCCATGAGGGCCTTGGTCGGGATCTTTTCTGTTTCCTGTGGAAACAACAATCAGGGACTTACTGTAGACATGACTGGTGGGACCTGGGAAAAATTTCAAAACCTCAAAGACTTAGTAGATGGGCCTGTTTTTTGCTAAGATTATTACCAGGAGGGTTTTATGGAAGATTCCATAAACAGGAAGGAGCTTGTCAAGGTTATTGATGAGTTTTATACATCACTGGACAGGATTACAGACAAGGCACATGCAGCGGATATTGCCCATCAGCTGAAGATACCCTTTGAACTTGCGCTTTTCATCCAGTATGCCATAGCAGAATCATTCCACAATGGTGGCAGAAGAGACATTGAATATCTTGCAAAAAGATATCTGAGAAGGCTACAATCGGACCAGCCCGGTGCGGGACCAAGACTGGATTAGGGCAACAAGGGAAATAGGCTCGCTGTCCATCTAATCCCCCTCCTCCTGGGCTGGCATTATGATTATCCTCTTACCTTCGGAGTCTGTGGTGACAGTGCCTGCACCTTTCTGCACCCTTTCGGGGGCCTCTGTCGTACTGACGGGTATCGCAATAGCCCTGCCAATGGTATTACCATTTATCTTACCGGTGAGTATAATCTTCAGAAGGTGATGTCCTTCCTTCAGGGCCATCACCTTTATCTTTACCGTGGCAGTACTGTTCCGTTTCAACTGATCCATGTATATCTCATTCTTTTCAGAGGTAATATCAAGACCTTCAGAGGCCTTAAGCCTGAGCAGCAGATCATCAATGTCTGCCCTTGCCTTAATGTATATGGTGATGGTTACCTCCTTATCGGGTTTGACAGGGCCTGCAAGCTGATAGGATATTGATACGGGTGCTGTGGGTTTGGATGAGACATCTGTTGAGCCAGCCTGGGTGTTCAGGCTGTCAGAGCAGGAAAGGACAACAAGGGGTATGGCAAAGATGGAGATGAAAAGCAAGAGTCTTTTTATGTAACCTTTATTCATTTCCTCCTCCTTGTAGTGTCTTTAATTCAGTGACATATTAAAACAGAATGTTCCCGTCTCTGTTTCATTCAGTATCTTTACCTCAGATACCTCGCCAACATAGGTCCCGGCAGAAAGCTCCTGCGTTATGGTCTCTGCTGTACCATCACCACCACTGTTTTTTGAAGCAAGCACGGTACCCCTGTAGTAGAGCGCTATAACAGGGTCATTCTGCGCAACCTCAGGTTCTGCCCTGATTGTATAAGTACCTGAAGTATTAACGGTGAAATAGAAATACCTTATATTCATGAGCTTGTTGGGTGTGCCGAAATCGGTAGATGTACAGACCTTTACTGCCGGAGCACCCTGCTGGAGTTCTGTATAGACAGGCAGGGTGTCTGGATTACCACCATCATTTGTCTCTGTCTCTGTGCTGTCCCACTCATCAACTGCCTGGGTTGTTATATCCTCATGCTGAAGCAACTGGTTTATTGCATTAATTACCGATGTATTCCCCTGGTATCTCCTTTTAAGGCTATCAATGAAAGAATAGATTGTTGTAAAGGATTGGACGGTTTTCATATCATTTATCATTACATCATATAAAGGTGCAAAACCCAGGGAGATGCTATCAATATTTGGCTCATCATTTCTATCATAGAGGTCGTAGATGATACTCTGAAGGGATCCCTCGCTGTACCAGCCCTTTGGTGAACTATAAAAGTCATTATCCTCTATGTCCATGTAGGCGCTTGAGGATTGTTTGGCTCCAAAGGTGTCAATATAAGTAGCATTATCAAGAACGATTGCGGAGAGGGCGTTCTGGAATCCCTCGTCAAAGGCCACCCTTGGGTCAAGCCTGTCAGACAGGGTGTGTGAGCCACCGATTGTATCAGTTCTTCCGAGCCGGTGTACAAGGTAGTGGCCGAACTCATGCACTATGACATGACCATCATACTCATCGGTATCATTGTCCTCATCACCAAGTACATATATCTCTCCTGTGGAGAAACTATAATGGGTCGTGACAATATGACCTGTGCTGTAATCCCTGTCTGTTGAAGGGATATTGTTGGGACTCCAGTTTATCCGTAGCTCGGGCAGCTCTACATCAGGGTCTACGGAGAGGATCGTCTGGAGCGCATCATAGATAAAATCAAGTATTGCAAAGGGCGCAGCAACCCTTGTTGATGTATATGATGACCCGCCCCATCCAGAGGGAGCGTTCAGGTTCTTTCCGGAAATGCTTGATGAGCCGGAATCAAAGGATTCACTGTCCATCACATAAAGGGCCCTGCCCTGCGTGTTGTCAATAACACTGATGTCCCATGAAGGGCTTCCGCTTCGTGTCATCTGAGCCCTGACACGTATCTTGATTTCCGTGTTTTCAGGTACGGAGAGGGTATAATTACCTGATGAGTCTGTGGTGGAGGAGTCAAGCACCGAGGAGTCTGATACCCTGATGGCCTCTACCACAACACCCCGGACAGGTTTTTGTGTGGTGCTGGAGTAATCAAGGCCTGATGCCTGTGTGACAGGCACGGAGTCAAAGGTGATCCTGCCACTGATGGTTATATTCCCGGTCTTTGATCCCCCACTGCCACCTCCGCCACCGCCTCCTCCACAACCCAGTACAACTAACAACAGAAGGCAAATTGCATGAAGCCTCATCTTTTGTATTCTTCTTGACTGCAGCATTGACCTTCCATCCACCCCCTGCAGAGACTTTGACACATGAGGTTCTTCATTTCAGGGTTTTTATTGCAGATATATTAACATATTTCAAGACAGTAGTGTCCAAAATAATTTAGTTTTGTAAACAAGACAGGATGCCAATAAGATAGTCAGGAGTCAGAAGTCAGGAGTCAGGAGTTCACAGTTAACAGTAAGCAGTGAGCAGTTTGTGGGCCGCATCCTGTCATCGCCGTGCTTGACACGGCGATCCATGTCTTTTAAAGACAAAGGACTGGATTACCCGGTCAAGCCGGGTAATGACAAGAATATATAAATCCGCATCAAGCATGCTTCCGAGGACATTAATCAGGGGCAGCGGAATGACAGAATTATAAAGTCTGTCATTGTTGTGCCTAACAGGACAATTCACAACACCCACAGCCTTGTCATCGCCGTGCTTGACACGGCGATCCATGGTCTTTCAAAGAACAAGTGGATTACCCGGTCAAGCCGGGTAATGACAACGGAGAGGCTGGATTACCTGTCAGACATGCCCCCGAGGGCTTAAATGGATAGAGGGCGTATTATCTGCCTCTGCATCTCAATGTAAGGAAATGAGATTTCTTTGGACAGATATGGAGAACTCCTGATTTCAGGGGCAGGTGCACTTGTACCCAATTCTGTTTTATAATAGACGATGAAACCCTACTATAAAGGCATTATCATGATTCTGCTCTCTTCGGTGCTCTTTTCCTGTGTACCTTCAAAAGAGATAAGAAGGCCTGCCGTTGTCACGCCTGCTATGCTTCTTCAAAGGACCAACCTGAAAGGCATTGATGCATTCAGGGCCTCTGTCTATATCAAGGCCTACGAGGAGGATGATTATCTCGGAGTTTATCCGGGGTTCCTGGTATTCAAACGTCCCGACATGTTGAAACTGAGCATGAACGGCCCCTTCGGGATCGTGCTGATGGAGATTGTCTTTCTCCGTGGTGATCTTCTCCTCTATATGCCATCAAAGGACCTGGCCTACAAAGGCACTCTTTCCT
The DNA here is from genome assembly GCA_011321725.1 of Nitrospirota bacterium. Lineage (GTDB taxonomy): Bacteria > Nitrospirota > Thermodesulfovibrionia > Thermodesulfovibrionales > JdFR-85 > JAADHP01. Next base: position 10,581 of record DROX01000153.1, read on the forward strand.
TCAAGAAACTGCTCTTTACGGATGAGGAACTGCTTGCACTGGATCACCGTATGGAGAAAAGGAATTCCGAGTATCTTTTGCTGTTCTACAAGAAAGCCAGGAAAGATCCTCTGGTAATCTACAGGTTTGATACAGAGCACCTCTCCTGGAGGGGATTTGACTTATACAACAGGGGCAAAAGGGTGTTGAAGGTTACCATCAACAGGCTGGAGGGTAATCTCCCTGTTGATTTCAACGTAAAAACAGGCAGATACAGTCTCCATATCTCACTTTCTGACACCGAAATAAACCCTTCCCTGAAAGAGGGGCTTTTCAGGCTACCCGATTCCTCAAAGGTCCGCCCACTGGGATTATTCAGGGGATGGCTATAGCATGGGGACAATGGAGCAGTATTTCAATCCTGACGGCCTTCTGAGGGAGGTCTTTCCAAGGTATGAGTACAGGAAGGAACAGCTCAGGATGGCCCGGGCTGTAATAGATTCACTCACCTATGGAAAGACCCTCATTGTAGAGGCAGGCACAGGGGTGGGCAAAAGCATGGCCTATCTTGTCCCTCTCTGTTTGGCACTCCTTGAAGGAACTATTGAGAGGGCGGTTGTCTCAACCTACACAAAGGCACTACAGCGTCAGCTTGTTGAGAAGGACCTGCCACGGCTAAAGGAGATACTCTTTCCCTCCATCACATATCATCTCTGTCTTGGCAGCGAAAACTATCTCTGCAAGAGAAGACTTCGCATAGCTATTGAGACAGGCAATGTGGATATATTTGAGGAAGAAGAGTTCAACAGGCTCCTTGAGTGGTTGAAAGATACGGAGAGCGGGCTCCTCCTTGAGCTATCCCCGCCTGTTAGCTTATGGAGAAAGGTCTGCAGGGAGAGCGACCTCTGTCATGGCAGGGCATGTGGTCTTTTCAGTGAATGTCACTACCAACATTCAAAAAGGATGGAGCGGCAGAGCGGGATACTCGTTACAAACCATCATCTCCTCTTCACCCACATTGCATCGGGCTGGAATATCCTGCCAGGGTTTGATGCCATCGTCTTTGACGAGGCCCATGAGATAGAGGATGTTGCCTCAGACTATCTGGGGCTTGAGGTCTCTGACACAGCCCTGAAATACATGCTTGACAGCCTGCTATCCCGCAGGGGGAAGGGCTATCTTGCAAGGCTTAAAGATCTGGATGGAACCAGCCTCGGAAAGATTACCACTGTGATGGAAGAGATAAGACAGCTGGGTCACAGCCTTTTCAGCCTCATCTCCCGGGAGATTGATGATGGGTACAGGACAAGAAAACTCACTTTAGATGATAGATACAGTACATTGAAGGAGACCCTTGTGAATGAGATGGGCGAACTCAGCAGGGAACTTTACAAACTGGGAAGAAAATACAGTGATACCGAAGAGGGCAAGGACCTGCGAATCCTTGCTGACAGATTCCGATACTTTGCAGAAACCCTTGATGCCATAGTTGAACAGACCCATGAGGGATATGTATACTGGGTTACGCAGGAGGGAAGAAAGACAAAGGCGGTAGCCACCCCAATAGAGATGGGACAGCTCCTGAATGCACAGTTGTTCCAGGTGATAGAAAGGGTCGTGCTAACATCAGCAACACTCACGGTGGAGGGGTCCTTTGAGTATATAAGGGAAAGGCTTGGCATAGAGAGTGCCGACACACTCTGTCTTGACTCACCCTTTGAATATGAAAGACAGGTGAGCCTTTACATACCTGAGGATATACCCGATCCCAAGGACGATGGATACATAGATGCAGTTTCAGCAGAGATAAACAGCATAGTATCCTGTACAGAGGGGAGAGCACTCATACTCTTTACCAGCTACAGCATGCTTGAGGAGGTATCCCGGAGGATAAAAGGGCAGGGATTAAACATATTGAAACAGGGTGATGCGGACAGTTACAGCCTGATAGAGGAATTTAAAAGCCATGGCAACTCCCTGCTACTGGGCACATATACTTTCTGGCAGGGAATTGATATACCGGGCGATGCACTGCGGTGCGTGGTCATTACAAAGCTACCCTTTTCAGTGCCCACCGACCCTGTTGTTGAGGCAAGGATGGAGGCCCTGACCAGAAGGGGCGGTGACCCTTTTTATCATTACCAGGTCCCCAATGCTGTTATACGTTTCAGGCAGGGCTTTGGCCGCCTCATAAGGAGTTATAGTGACAGTGGGCTCGTGGCAGTACTTGACAGCCGGGTACTGAAAAGGAGATACGGCCAGGTGTTCCTGAAGTCCCTGCCCAGGGTCAGGGTAATAAAATCCCTTTCAGGGCTTAAGGGATAATGGCCTTTTTCTACCTGCTCATTGATATGGTGTTAAAGGCACGCAGTTCTGTCATCTCTCTGCCAATGTTGAACTGCACAACAACAGTGGAAACAATTAGAAAGAGCCCTATGACACCCCAGACAGCCCAGGCAAGGGTGCTCTTGATCCTGTGTACCTCCACGGTGGCCACAATTACCAGAAAGACCGCCCAGGCAATTGAAAAAGGCACACCCACAACAGGGATGAAGGAGATCAGTGATGTCAGGGGGCTTATCCCCGTGGCATAGGCAAGGGTCCTGTAGGATGTCTCATAGGATGCATCTGAGCCAAGCAACTGCCAGATGATATGCAGTATCAGGGCACCTAAAAACCCGGCGATGAAGAGTACAACAGGTCCTGCCAGGGCCATTACAACAAACGAGAGCAGTGAGGTTTTGCCAATGATCAGGGTGGTTCCGATGAGATTTATCAGCCAGCCCACGGATGCCATTGCAAAAAAGAAGATCATAGGATCACGGAATCCGCCGGTCCTTGGCATGTTGGCAAAAAATCTCCTCGGGTCTGTGATGACCTGTACTGCTACAGCAAAGACACTACCTGAAGATTTGATAGATTCCGCCATGGCTACCTCCCTAAAAAATTTTTTTTATTTTTTTGAATTATACCACAGGACAAAAAATTTTTGACAATTTATAGGTTGATTTGATAAACTTATAATATAGTATCTAAACTTCTAAACTAAGAGGTTTCTTGATGAGGTATTTCGGTTTCACAAGAATTACTGTTATCGTTTTTATTTTAGTCCTTCCCCTTGTAATTTTATCTCCAGCGGTAGCAGATGAAAAGGCCCCGGATTTCACCCTTACCTCAGTTAATGGAACCTCCTATAGCCTGTCCAAGCTCAGGGGCAAGGTGGTGGTATTGAATTTCTGGGCCACATGGTGTGCTCCGTGCCTTGAAGAGATGCCAACCCTTGATTCCCTATACAAGAGATACAGACAGAGGGGGCTTGTAGTGCTTGGTGTATCAATTGACAGGAAAAGGGAAACCGTTGAGGGCTTCCTTGAAAAGAACCCCGTCTCCTATCCCATACTGCTTGATACCAAGGGAGAGGTGTTTGTAAACAAATATACGGTTTCAGGTCTACCCGCAACCTATATAATAGATGGAAAAGGACTGATAGTGGACCAGTATATAGGCAAAAGGGATTTTACCTCTGAGGATTTTCTTCAGTTCATTGAGGGATTATTAAAGGGAGGTTATGGAAGATGAGACGTGTAATAATGATAGGTCTGATGATCGCCTTTTTAGGCGGCTGCACTACCAGCACCTTTCTTATCGCAAAGGAAAACGATACAAGGGCCTATAGATTCGGAAGTACCAGCAAGCGGCTCAAGAGGATACTCTGCGAGAGCGGAGATTTCAAGAGGGTTCTCAGGGATGCAGAGATACCCGAGCACTTAAAGCCACAGTTCTACGAATATGTATGCACTGAAAGTGTCTCAAAGGAGAAGGTTGTGTCACTCTACCAGTTTCTCACCCCTGATGAAAGAAAGAGCCTTAAAAGGGCGTTCGTGAAGCATGGTTATACCGTAAATTACGTTCCCTGCTGAGGCTGAAACACAGTCCCCGGTCGGGGACATATCCACTTGTTTCCCCCCTCATAAATAGGGTAATATTAACGTATGAAACATTCAGATTATGTACCCCTTCACCTGCATACTGAATACAGCCTCCTTGATGGTGCAATCAGGATAGACGAGCTTGTAGGGCTTGCCTCGGAATACAGGATGCCCGCTGTGGCAATCACTGACCATGGAAACCTATTTGGAGCCATAGAGTTCTACAGGTCTGTCACCAAGGCCGGGCTGAAGCCCATCATAGGCTGTGAGGTCTATGTAGCTCCTGAAGGTCGCTTTCAGAGGAAATCCACAAAAAAAGGCGAAAATGCCTTTCACCTCGTTCTCCTTGCAAGGGATATGGATGGTTACAGGAATCTTGTCAGCCTTGTTACACGCTCTTACACCGAGGGGTTCTACTACAAACCAAGGATAGACCTTGACCTGCTCCAGCAGTACAGCGGAGGACTCATAGGCCTCAGTTCATGCATGCATGGTGAGATACCCTATTACCTCTCGCAGGGGCTGCTGGACAGGGCAAGAGAGGCAGCACTCAGGTACAAGAACATACTCGGCCCTGAGAACTTCTTTCTTGAGCTCCAGGACAATGGTATAAAGGAACAGTATGAGATCAACAGGATGCTTGTGGAACTCTCAAGGGAGCTTCATATCAGGCTTGTTGCCACGAATGACTGCCACTACCTGAGAAGGGAGGATGCCAGGGCCCACGACATACTGCTCTGCATCCAGACAGGAAAGACAATAAACTCCGAGGACAGGATGCGCTTTAATACGGACCAGCTCTATTTCAAATCCCCTGAGGAGATGAAGGAGGCCTTCAAAGAGGTCCCCGAGGCAATCCTCAACACCCGTGAGATAGCTGAAAGGTGTAACCTTGAATTCCAGCTTGGCGTCCATAAACTGCCCCGTTTTGAGATCCAGGAAGGACTAACACCTGAGGAGTATCTTGAAAGGCTTGCCTTTAAGGGGCTTAATGAAAGGTTCCCGGCCGGGCCTCCACCCGGATATCCTGAGCGGCTTGAGTACGAGTTAAAGGTGATAAAGAAGATGGGCTATGCCCCCTATTTCCTTATAGTATGGGACTTCATCAATTATGCAAGAACGAACAGCATCCCCGTTGGCCCAGGCAGGGGCTCTGCAGCCGGCAGTCTTGTGGCCTACTGTCTTGAGATAACAGAGATAGACCCCATCAAATACAATCTCATCTTTGAGAGGTTTCTCAACCCCGAGAGGGTAAGCATGCCTGATATTGATGTTGACTTCTGTAAAGACAGAAGGAATGAGGTGATCTCCTATGTGACCAGCCGGTACGGGAAGGACCAGGTTGCCCAGATCATCACCTTCGGGACTATGGCTGCAAGGGCCGCCATCAGAGACGTGGGAAGGGCGCTGAACATCCCCTACAGTGAGGTGGACAGGATCGCCAAGATGATCCCCGGTGGGCCCAATATAAAGATAGAAAAGGCGATTGAACAGGAGCCTGAACTGAAAAAGATATACAAGGAAAAGCCGGAATACAGGGAGCTCATTGACATCGCAATGAGGCTGGAAGGGCTCTGCAGACATGCATCCACCCATGCAGCAGGGGTTGTGATCTCTCCTTCCCCCCTTACCGACTATACACCACTGTATAAAAGCCCCTCTGAGGATACGATCATAACCCAGTTTGATATGAAGTCTGTTGAGGCCATCGGACTGCTTAAATTTGATTTCCTTGGCCTGAAGACCCTGACAGTGATTGAAGAGACGCAGAGATATCTGAGAGAGGAAGGAAAAGAGCTTGATTTTCAGCACATTCCACTTGATGACAAAAAGACCTATGAGCTTCTCTCTTCAGGACATACAACAGGGGTGTTCCAGCTTGAAAGCTCCGGCATGAGGGAGATACTTGTAAAGATGCAGCCCAACAGGTTTGAGGACCTTATCGCCCTTGTAGCCCTTTACAGACCAGGCCCTCTGGGCAGCGGAATGGTTGATGTCTTCATAAAGAGGAAAAAGGGGCTTGAGAAGGTAGAATATGAACTGCCCCACCTGAAGGAGATACTTGATGAGACCTACGGTGTGATACTCTACCAGGAACAGGTTATGCGCATAGCAAACAGGGTGGCAGGTTTTTCCATGGCCCAGGCAGATGAACTCAGAAAGGCCATGGGAAAGAAGATAAAGGAGAAGATGGCCCAGATGGAGGAGGCCTTCATCAAAGGTGCTGTCAAAAATGGTATAAAAGAGCCCCAGGCAAAGGCACTCTTTGAGAAGATGTCCTTTTTTGCTGAGTATGGCTTCAACAAATCCCACTCAGCTGCCTATGCATACCTTGCCTATCAGACAGCCTATCTAAAGGCCCACTACCCGGTGGAGTTCATGGCAGCAAACCTTTCACAGGAGGAAAACACCGACAAGATTGTCCAGTTCATAAATGAATGCAGGACCATGAACATAAAGGTCCTTCCGCCTGATATAAACCTCAGTGGCAGCAGGTTCAGGGTTGTTGGTGATTCAATAAGATTTGGACTTGACGCTGTAAAGGGGGTTGGTTCAGCCGCTGTACAGCAGATCCTCTCAGCCAGGGAGGAAGGCGAGTTTGAGTCCATAGAGGACTTCATCAGGAGGGTGGACAGCAGAAAGGTCAACAGAAAGGTGCTGGAGAGCCTTGTAAAGGCCGGTGCCTTTGATACCCTGGCCCAGAGGGAGCTGGAGGATATGGGCAGGGCAGAGCCCACCTTACTGCGGGCCTACGCACTTTCACGGATAGACATGCTCCTGAAAGGGAAAAACAACCTCTCCCTCTTCAACCAGGGCAGCATCTTCGGAGACAGTGAAGCAAGACCGGAGATAGAGGAGTGGACCGAAGAGGAGCTTCTCAATGCGGAAAAAGAGGCCCTCGGGTTCTTTGTCACAGGCCATCCTGTTAGTAGATACAAGGACTATCTCCGTGCCATAGGGACGGAGAGCATCTCATCCCTTGACAGCGTGTTGGATGGCTCTGAGGTTGGCCTGGCTGGTATAATAACAGCACTGAAGAAGACGATAACCAAGACAAGGTCAGAGACAATGGCCATCTGTACGCTGGAGGATGAAGAGGGGATAGTGGAATGTATTGCATTCCCCGAGGTTTACAGGTCGCATTCTGATATACTGGCAAAGAACAACCTTGTCTACATAAAAGGTACTGTGGACAGGAGTGAAAAGGGCACCAAGGTGCTGATAAAAGAGGTGCATAACATTGAGGATGTACTGATCAACAGACCCTACAGGATAGAGTTGACCGTAGCCGAACCTTTTGTCAGTGATGAGAATCTTCAGAGGGCAAAAAGGGTCTTTGAGAGGTTCAAAGGGGAAAGCCCTGTATATATAAGGCTCAATCTGCAGCAGTGGCAGACCCTGATGATTACCGAGTACAATGTGATACCCCATGTTGAACTCATTGATGAACTGAATAATCTTCCTGGCTGTACCGGTGTAAAACTCTTGCCAATGAATGGAGACAATGGAAAATGACCAGGTATTATCTTGACTTTGAAAAACCCATACAGGATCTTGAACTGAAGATAGAGGAGCTGAGAAGCGTAAGCAACGGCTCTGATGTGAATATAGATTCTGAACTCAAGAAACTGGAGGAAAAGGCTGAAAAACTCCGTCAGGACATATTCTCCAAGCTCACTCCCTGGCAGAAGACCCAGATCGCCCGCCACCCCGACCGTCCCTACACCCTTGACTATATCAGCATGATCACAGAGGACTTCATTGAGCTACATGGTGACAGGCGATTCGGTGATGACCCTGCGGTTGTGGGAGGCCCTGGCAGCATAGAAGGGAAGAACTTTATGATAATAGGCCACCAGAAGGGGCGTGGCACAAAAGAGCGGATAACGAGGAACTTTGGTCAGCCCCATCCAGAGGGTTACAGAAAGGCAAAGAGACTTATGGAGATGGCAGAGCGATTTAATATGCCTGTGCTGACCTTTGTTGACACACCAGGTGCTTTCCCCGGAATAGGTGCCGAGGAAAGGGGGCAGGCAGAGGCTATAGCCACAAATCTGATGGTAATGTCACAGCTGAGGGTACCCATTATCTCTGTAGTAATAGGAGAGGGTGGCAGCGGAGGTGCCCTTGCCCTTTCAGTGGCTGACAGGCTGCTGATGCTTGAACATGCTGTATATTCGGTAATATCACCCGAGGGCTGCGCTGCCATATTATGGAAGAAGGACGGAGATATCGGGACAGCAGATTATGAAAGGGCAGCCGAGGCATTAAAGTTGACAGCCCAGGATCTTCTGAAGCTGAAGATCATTGATGGTATCATACCCGAGCCTTCCGGCGGTGCCCATCGTGACCCTGCCCGGGCTGCAAGGAATATAAAGGAGACTGTTCTGGAAAGCCTTGAGGAGCTTCAACAGTATGAGCCTGAAAAGCTCATTGAGAAGAGATACAGAAAGCTCAGGAAGATCGGTCAGTTCAGCCGCTCAAAGGAATAAAGATCTCTGTTCAACCGCTCTCTTACCCCTCACCAAAGACCCTGCTGTATATAAAATCAATATTCCTCAGATAATAGGCTGGCTCAAAGATCTCCTCAAGCTCCGAGATACTGAGATACCCTGTCACCTCGCTGTCCTCTTTGAGCACGGAAAGGAAATCCCTTCCATCCTCCCAGCTTTTCATGGCGTTTCTCTGTACAAGTGCATAGGCATCCTCTCTGGTAAGCCCCTTTTCCGTCAGGGCAAGAAGCACCCTCTGGGAATTATAGAGCCCGTAGCTGAGTTGCATGTTCCGTAGCATCCTTTCGGGATATACATGGAGCCCCTCAAGTATTCCTCTTAGCCTGTTCAGCATATAGTCAACAAGGATGGAACTATCAGGGATTATGACCCGTTCTACCGAGGAGTGTGATATATCCCTTTCATGCCAGAGGGCAACATTTTCAAGGGCAGCCATTGCATTAGCCCTGACCACCCGTGCAAGTCCCGAAAGGTTCTCACAACCCACGGGATTCCTCTTGTGGGGCATTGCGGATGAGCCCTTCTGTCCTTTTGTAAAGGGCTCCTCTGCCTCCCGCACCTCTGTCCTCTGAAGGTGTCTTATCTCAACAGCGATCTTTTCAACTGATGCAGCGATAAGACTGAGGGTGAGCATATACTCTGCATGCCTGTCACGCTGGACAACCTGGGTTGCAACAGGTTCTGCCTTGAGCCCCAGTCTTGAAAGCACCCTCTCCTCTATCTCGGGCGGGATATTGGAGAATGTACCCACAGCACCGGAGAGCTTTCCGTAAGAGACAACCTCCCTTGCCCTTTTCATGCGTTCAAGATTGCGTTTCATATCCTCGTACCAGAGTGCAAATTTCAGCCCGAATGTCATTGGCTCGGCATGTACCCCGTGGCTGCGGCCCATGCAGGGTGTATCTTTGTAGCGCAGGGCCTGCCCTTTCAATACATCAAGAACCGCCTCAATGTCGGTTATAATAATCCCGGCAGCCTCTCTCAGAACAAGGGCAAGGGCTGTGTCAAGGATATCCGATGAGGTAAGACCCTTATGTATGTACCTTGAATCCTCTCCCACATGCTCTGCCACGGATGTAAGGAAGGCGATAACATCATGCTTCACAGTGGCCTCAATCTCATCTATCCTTTTCAGATCAAAACCAGCCCGCTCCTTTATCCTCTTCAGGGAGTCCTCTGGTATCTCTCCAAGTTCAGCCCATGCCTCACAGACCGCTATCTCCACATCAAGCCATCTCCGGTATTTGTTCTCCAGGCTCCATATCCTGCCCATCTCATCCCTTGTGTAACGTTGTATCATCAAACTCCTCCTGCATCATATATTGTTCAATCCCCTCAAATTAATATCTCCTGCTTGTGCCTGACCCTTTTACGGTATTTTGGGGTTACAGATTTTGTTTGATTTAGATCAATCTGTTATTATAACTAAATAACACAGAGATAATTTTACAAGATTCATGACAGAGAAGGAAAGAAAAAAGCAGATAATAGCTGTTGGTGGTGGAAAGGGTGGTGTTGGCAAGAGCGTCCTTTCCATAGCCCTTGGTGTGGCATTGAGCAAAAAGGGAGAGAGGGTCATACTTGTAGACCTTGACCTTGGTGCAGCAAATCTTCACACCTACCTCGGAATAATGGGACATACCCCATCCCTGGCGGACTTTGTTCTGAAAAGGGTATCCTCCTTACAGGAAATCCTTGTTCCTACAGATCTGAATAATCTTCATCTGATAAGCGGGGCGGAGTTTGTCCCTGGCATGGCAAATCCAGCTCACTGGATGAAGCTGAAGATCATAAGACATATTAAAGCACTTGATGCAGACTATATCATTATAGACCTTGGAGCAGGTGTGCACTTTAATATACTGGATTTCTTCGGTATGGCTAACTGGGGTATTGTAATCACGGCACCAGAGCCAGGCGCTGTGATGAACGCCTATGGATTCATCAAGGCCTCTTTCCACAGAAGACTGCAGCAGATATTCCGTAAAGAGCCTACCATAGGCAGGATCATTGAGGAAGAGGCAAAGAAGGGCGAGAAACAGAGCCGTCTTACCCTTCAGTGGCTCAAGGATACGGTGAAAAGGGTAACGCCTGAACTTTATCCCATAGTTCATGAGATTGAGGAAGACTTCAGACCAGCACTTGTGATCAACAGGGTGCCAGCAGGGCAGACCCATATTCTCGTGACAAACCTTATCAACCTCTGCAAGGAAAAGCTCGGTGTTGAACTGGAACACGTGGGCAACCTTCCTGATGTCAGGGAGATCTCAAGCTATCTGCTTAATATACCAAGGTTTCTTGACTCACAGGTAGGAAGGCCCTATTTCAATGCTGTAGAGAGGCTCCTTCAGAGGATATTGAAGCGTGATATGGCAGTAACAGAAAGAAAGGTGGAATACACCGATGAGGAGATAGAGGAGCTTATCAGGTTCATTGACGGCCTTGATGGGTCCCTCTTCCATGAGACCTCACGGAATGCCCTGAAATTAAGGCTCTATTTCAAGCCCCATCAGGTTATTGACTTTCTTGAAAGCAAGGGTGTAAGCCACAGGCTATTCTACCAGTAAGAGAGAAAAAAACCTCTCTGTTATTGAGTGGGTGCTACTTCACAACTAACCCTGTATTTATCTGCATCCATTTCAGCTTTTATCTTCTTGTTTGTAATATCCGCAGGTAACGCAATTTCGTAGTACCACCTCTCTCCCGGCTGGTAGCTGTGATATCTTGGTGGTCTTCCAGGAGTAGCAGCAGAGATCAACCTCCCATCGGCATACCATCTTACAGTCCCGGCTTCCGGTAGGGGTGCTATCACCGTCCCTCCCGTAATATTCTGTACAACCAGCATTAATCCAGCCTCTCCGGGTTTCGTTCCCGGTGTAATCTCAATGGTGCATGCAAGCGGTATGTCAGGAATAAACATGAAACCGATATCGTATCCAGAAGGCATACCCCCTCTGTATGAAAGCTCCACCCTTGCAGGCTGAGGCTCTGAAAACGTGGCACTGCCTGTGCCAATGGATTTTCCTTTTTTATCAGAAATACGGCTATCAAGCATTCCAGTACCAGCCTCTGTCCTGTACTCAATCACGAGAGTGCCTGCAGATGGAATTTCTACATCAAAAAGCTGCCTGTCACCTGGACCAAAAAAGGTGTTTGAGAAACTGTCTTCAATCTTTACTCTTACAGGTTTTACATTAAAAGATTCAAAGTAGATTGGCAAGATCCCATAGTTGTAAATCTCGTAACTACATTTGCCTTTCCTGTTCTTAACAATACAATTTTTCTTCCCTTTCTGGATATTTACAGCGTTATTTTCTCTTATAATTAAAAGCTCTCCGTCGGTGTTTGCAATCCAACGGTCAATCTCAAGGGGGATTTTACTTTTTAATTTTACAACGGCAGGTGGTGGAAGGGAGCGTTCTGAGATAAATAGCTGGCAATCTTTTTCGGTCTGAACAATTAATATCCTTGAGGCATCCTCCAGGTATTCAAGGCCTGGCTCTATTATAATGTCTTTATGGCCTGCATTGCCTTTTTTAACAAACATATCTCTAAGATAATCCGTAACAAAGATTGTGTTACTGTGAAAAACAATACCTTTGCACAGGGCAGGGAAACCCTCTTCTTCAAATACCTCACTGATTATCAGAACATTTGCAGCAGGCTCTCTGCCATTAACAGCGAAGGGATAAAACAACAGAGCCATGGATAAAAGAATAAATGTTTTTTTAATCATCTCTGTAAAAATTGCTGAAGCCTCTTCTTTGCCCTGTCTGCCTGCTGAAAGGCAGAGATTACCCGTTCTTGAATATCAGCAGACTTAAAGTTAATTCTTCTCTGCCTCCTGTCAAGGCTCCATTTGCCCCAGGTATCCTTGAGCACCTGATACTGTTTTTTCAATGATCTGGCAAGCTCAATATCAAGGCTTAACCTTGGCTCTGCCTTTGAGGCATCTTTGGCATCCAAGACCTTTTTTATCTCTTTGTAAAGCTCTTCTCTGTACCCCCTGGGCAGACCTTTCTCCTTTGCAAGCTGACCTGCTACATCCTGGGCGTTCCTAAAGATATCAAGGAATTCATAAGATGCCCTTTCGTACTTTTTCATGGAAGCAATCTTACTGTTTAAATCGCTTATTGAATAAACACTTCCAAGATCATCAGCCTCTCTTGCCTCTTTAAAGGCCTTTACATAGGCCCTTCCCTTTTCATCAATCATGATACTGAGTTCTTTTGCAACCTCCCTGATCAAGCCTGACAAGTCCTGAGCAGCTTCTTTAGTGTTTTCTTTTTTTATACCCCTTGAAAGAAGCTCTTTAACTTTTTGATTATAGGCATAGTCAAGGGGAAGTTTTCCCTCTGAAGTCCTTACAGATCTGTCTGCTCCTTTCTCCAGCAAGATTTTTATAATATCCATTTTGGCAGGAAACATGGATGTATAAAGGGCTGCCTTGTGAAGGGAAGTCTCGCCTTTTTTGTTTTTCTCCTTTGGATTGGCACCGAGCTCGAGGAGGGTTCTGGCCTTTTTAACCTTCCCATTTTCCGCGGCATCCATCAAAGGAGTGTTGCCATCCCTGTCCTTTACATCTACGGGAATCCCCTTTTTAACAAGCCACCTTACAAGCCTCTCAACATCCTTTTCGTAAAGCCCCCCGGTAACCTTATGAAGAAGGGTTCCACCAAGCCGATCCCTTACATCAAGTCTTGCACCTCTTTTAACCAGCAGTTCATAAAGCTCTGTGCTTTCCATTACTGTAAAAAGAGGCGTCCTGCCAAGCTCACCCTTTGCATTGGGGTCAGCACCCTTATTTATCAGAAGCTCTGCAAGTAAAAGGGTGTCTTTTGTAGCATTGCTGTCATCACCAAGTATGTCTAATTCGTGTAAAGGGGTGTTACCCTTTTTATTTTTCTTCATTACATCAGCACCATTTTCAATGAGCATCTTTGCTGCCTGATAGGCTGAATTTCCTGCAGCATAATGAAGAGGTGTATTACCATTTTTATCAGTTACATCAACTCTGGCACCATGTCTGATAAGGAGCTTTATGATCTCAGGGGCGTTGGTAGTTGCAGCTGTATGCAAGGGGGTTGCACCCACGTCGTCACGCACATCTACTCTTGCACCAGCATCAAGTAAGGTCTTAACAAGCTTGAGCTTATCGTCACTGGCAGAGATTATTGCCATGTGCAGTGGATAGCTAAGGCCTGTAATGCCCCTGTAGGGCTCGTTTACATCAGCACCAGCCTTGATAAGACTTCTTATTTTGCTGATATCAGGAGAGATTGATTCCAGCTCCTCATGAAGTGGGCCAGCCAGTGCCATATTCCACCAGAAGAAAACCATGAAACACATAAGAAGTAGTTCAAGCTTTACTATCCTTTTCACTCTTTCCTCCTTTTATTTTTTTCAATATATTTCCGGTAAACCATCCAGCGATGCCAAGAACTACAACAAACCATCCCTTAATAGTTGTAAATAGATATACAAGTACATCCTTGTATGACTGAGTCCACGAGACTGTTTCATCAGGTAGATTGTGGGATATAATAAAAGAGGCCACCACAATGCCAGCCAGAAAGCCTATAAAAAGAAAGAACTTCCCGTTACCCGTAAAAAAGGAGAAAATAGCCATAACCCCATTAATTATACCGAGTATTATTATCCATACAAGAAGCCAGCCTGTAATTGCCAGTAAAATCATGTTACCACCCAACTGAAGATCCTGGAGATATTATACTGACTATAACCTTTCTCATTAAGATCTATTTTCCTAAGTATTTCTTTGTAAGCTCTATTGCCCTGTTCTGAAGCCTGTTTATTTCAGTGGTAAGTTCATTGAATCTTTTAATAAAATTTTCATCGCTACTGTCAATAAAACCTTTACTTTCATCATAGCGCCAGGATGAGGGATTGTCTTTCAGGAGTTTAAAACGTTTGATCTGGGTTAATGCCCAGCTTCGGTCTGTCTGGAGTTTCTTTACAAGTATGTCAATCTTTAGTTCCGACAGAGAATCCTTTACAACACCAATTGCCCTTTCCTTTTCCTCGGTGCTTTTGTTTTTAAAGCTCTCAGACATTGCTATCAATGCAGGGGCAGCCTTAATTATAGCAACCGCCTCCTCTGAAAGAGCCACAACCCTTTCCATGACCCTAATACGTCTTTCTGTATCTTCAGGGTTTTTTAAAGTTCCCAGTTTGGCCTCTTTTGTTGCCTGACCAAGCACCTCATCCTGCATTGCAGTCCGGTTGGAAATCTCTGTAGCTATGCTATACGTCTCTCTTTGAATATTTGCAACAAAGTCATCCTCTGCATGGCTGACTGAAAAGAAAGATAACATAATTACTGTTATAACAATCACAGAAAAATAGTTCTTCATCCTGCTCCTCCTGAAATAATTTATTTAAATTATATGAATTCGCATCTTCCTGTCTCACATGATACAACATCACAGTCTTTTGTTCTGGAGTCAGCACTATCCTGCGAGGCTTTTATAACAAAATTTTCAGCAGATGCCTTTGAACAAAAAACAAATAAGCCAACAAAACCGTCAGGATTACACTTTTTAATATTTTTTGACTACTTAAGGAGTCTTGCCTTTGGTCCATATATCTCCTGTATCTTTCTCAAAGCAGTGTGCTCGGAGAGGTATGATGCCATATCGCTTCTATGCTGTGTAAGAAGTGCCTGCGCCTCTTTACCGCCCTTACCAAAAAGATGGGTTACCTCTTTTCCAGAGTTTAGATTGACATCCCAGATTACCGTTCCTTCTTTGTCCTTCATAAAGCTCACCGGGTGCTCTGTCTCAATTAGCTCATAACCTTCTCCTGCTTTGTAAAATCTTCTCTTTATAATACTTAATACAGGTGTCTGGCCTTCGGAAACAAAGTATATCTTATGACCCTCAAAGACCAGTTCCCTTTTAACAGGCTTTTTGTATAAAACCGGTGGGGTCTTTTTCAGGGATGCCTCAAGCTTCTGAATTCTTTTTTCTGTGCTTTTCAGGTTATTCTCAGAAAACTTTACAATCCCTTGAACCTGTTTTTTAGTCTGCGGAGGAAGGTCTTTTAATGAAGCCCTAAAGCCCTCATAGCTTTTCTTCTCTTTCTTATAGTTCATCCTGTAGAGCCACAGCTGCCTTACCCTTGGGTCAGCCCATTCTGGCTTTTCCGTTAGAGGTTTAATCAGCCTGTATTTCTCATCAAATCTTTGAATAATCTTTGATGTCCGCTGCCATTGAGGATCAAGGGGCTTTCTGTTAATCTTTACGGGCACCTTAACAGGTGTCTCCTTTAAGTACTCCTCGGGGATTATTGATTTTCCAGCTGTGCCCTGCTGATAAGGAGATGGGTAAGCCCTGACATTAGGTGGTGGTGGTACTGTGGGTATATTTATCTGGGGCGGGGTAAACATAGAACCACCCTGAGGCCCACCTGGTGGTGTTACCGATGGATATGTATTAACCTGTCCTTTATCCTCACCAAAGAGGGGATCAAGCTGGGCATACATCTGTGCCTCAAGAATCTCTTCATAAACCGACACCTGTGAAGAAATGGCATATCTGAAGGCCTCTTCAGTGCCTGGCTCAATGGGTCTTATATTTCCTATTCCCTTTACAGTTAAGGCGAGGCCTCCCATACTCTTTGTAAAACCACCCATGGAGTTGAAGCTTACGCTGCCATACCCACCGCCCTGAGGAGTTGCACCCTGTGGCAAAAAGGATACTATATCACTTTGTTTGCCGGGTAAATAAAAGTCTATTATTAATGGAGGACTCTGTAATATACCCGAGGCTTTATCGGTTTCCCTTAGCTCTATCCATCTTGCCATAGTCGGGTCTGCCTCTGGGCTTATCCTTACAAACAGGGAATCTTTTTCA
>DROX01000154.1 GCA_011321725.1 Nitrospirota bacterium
AGGGAAGGTGAGAGACTCCCATATACTGTTACAACCCCTCTGAGATCCTTTGCCACCTTTGCAAGTTCAATGGCTACCCTTCCGCCAAGGCTGAACCCAACCACCATTATGCGTGAGGGATCAACGAGCTTCTGCTCTCTCAGGGTCCTGAGCCCTGCAAGTGCCCTTTTCTGCATGAGTGACGGGTCCTTTTTGATCGGTGCAGAGAATTTCTGCGCCTCTTCCGGGGTTCTTGCATATCTGCCCTGGCCATACATATCTATGGCAAAGACGACAAACCCCTTACCGGCGATCCTGTCGGCCATGGATTTTGCAAAATCATTAATCCCCCACCATTCAGGTATTAATAATACACCTGGTGAGTTTGTTCCTGCCCCCTCTGGATAGACAAGGTAACCAGTAAATATACCATCCCCCTCTTTGTATCCAACTGCCTTTCTCTTAAGTCCTGTGGCAGAACCCACAAGAGGATACAGCAGAAAGACCTGCATAATCAGGAGTAGTATCATATGGTAAAATATTCTTCTCATCAGAGTTTGATTTGTCTCAATTTTTCCCTTTATACTTCATTGTTTCTGACTAATATTACCACACCCACGCCTCATCTGTCTCAGTCCTGAAAGGGACATTATCAAAATATCTCAATACCTCCTTTTGAGACTTCTGGAGAAAATCATTTATATAAACCAAGTTAGTCATTTTTCAAGTAACAGGCATACCTTTTGGTCAGCAGGGGCCTGAGCCTGAAACAGGGCAATTGAAGCACCCACAATGACACAACATCTCCCTTTCTGTTAGTGTATAGATAATGGCTGTGAAACGGAATGGCAGAAGAGGGAGAACACATAAAAAGAAGCACCCGGAAACCACAAAAACCACCTGCATGAACAGTGACTGCAGACTCCGCAGGGCTGGCTGTAAAGGCTTTGAAGGGTGTCCTGGTTTTGTAAAAAAAGACAGGTGATAATACCAGGACACCCCTGGAGAAAAGAGACCACAGACTGTGGATACCCCCCCACTCCTGTAACAACTCAGATGATTTTGTAGGAATATTCCTATAGACTTTGTAGGAATTTTCTGATATTCTTTAATGGTGAGGTTGTTATAAAATAAAATAAGACCTAATCCGTCTCAATCCAGGAGGGATGGGCAGGGGTACATCCCGGGGAAGAAGTAATACAACCAGAAAAAAGAGGGGGCGGAGAACCTAAATTGATGTGCTAAAATAGATTGATGGCCATGGACTCAAAAGATGTTCTCCCCCTGGATAGGGAACTCACCTTTCCCCACTGCATCCTCTTGAAGGCCTCGGCAGGCTCCGGGAAGACCCATGCACTTACAAAACGTTATGTCCAGTTCCTCCTCTCAGAGAGGATAAAGAACAACAACCTCCTGAATATCCTGGCAATCACATTCTCCAACAACGCTGCAAAGGAGATGAAACAGAGGATAATCAGGTGGCTGAAGGAACTATCCCTTGAGATTGATGAGAGCATCAATGCAGTAAAAGCTGTCACCACTGTTTCATCTGTCCCTCTTCCGGAGAAGGCAGGGCATGTACTTGACCAGATACTTCAGAACTACTCTGACTTCAATGTAAAGACCATAGACAGTTTCATGACCAGCCTCTTCAGGGCATCTGCAGTGGAGCTTGCAATTGACCCTGACTTTGAGATCATGATGGATGAGACCTACATATTTGAATATGCCATGCAGAAATGCATCAGGGAGATGGGCCTTCAGGAGGCAGAGACGGCAACCATTGAGAGGGTCATTGACACTATAACCGACAGGGACGGGGCATTCCCCTGGAACCCTGCAGTGAAACTCCTGAAGGAGATGACAGGTCTGTACAGAAAGAGTTCATCCCTTGGTGTTGACCTGGAGTCAGCGGAGCAGGATGGGCTGAAAGAGTCCCTGCTTGAGGAGATCAGGGGGTTGATACGAAGAATCAGGAAGGTCCTTGAAGACTCAGGGCTTCAGCTGAAGAAGAGATCATCCTTTGGCGGTCTGCTTGAGCTTCCTGAAGAAGAGATCAGGGATGAGGATGTGCTTAAGATTAAATACAACACCGTCCCTGTAAAGAGACCCTCAAGAAACTCTTCTGAGGTTGCCTTCATGGCCTTTGAAGAGGTTGAGAGGTTATGGGAGGAGTTGAAAGGGAAGGTTTCAGAGCTGGCACTGCTGTATTCACTTGGATACTACAACCCATACACAACCTTTTTCCGGCATTTCATGGATGAGCTGGATAGGGCAAAAAAACTCCATAACAGACTCCTCATAGGTGATATCAACTACCATCTCTCCAGGTATATTGACAGGAACATAGTCCCTGATATCTATATGAAACTGGGAGACAGGATCAGCCATTACCTGATAGATGAGTTCCAGGACACCTCACCTATCCAGTGGAGAAACCTCTATCCCCTGATTGAGAATGCACTCTCCGAGAATGGGAGCCTCTTTGTGGTAGGTGACATCAAGCAATCAATATATGGTTTCAGGGATGCTGATTACAGAATCATGAAATCCCTTGAAGAGGAAGGCCCCCTGCCTTCTGTGGTACAGCAAACACGACATCTCAATACAAACTATAGAAGCCACGAAGAGATACTGAACTTTGCAGAGTCCATCTTCAAGAAGCGGATACACGATACGACCCTCAGGGAGGCTGCATCTGCAACAGGCCTTCTTGATTATATCCAGCAACCGAGGGAGGACTTCAGGGGAAAGGGGTTCGTGGACTTCAGGCTGATAGAAAGGAACAACGAGGAGCCTGAGGAGAGAAGGCTGCTGGAGGAGATAATCCAGGATCTCCTCCGGAGGGGCTACAGATACGGTGATATTGCCATCCTCACAAGAGACAACTACAGTGTCACACAGATTAGCACATGGTTGAACGAGGCGGGCGTGACCTTTGCCTCATACAGCAGCCTTGACATCAGAAAGCGGTGCATAACAAGGGATATAAAGAACCTGCTCAGATTCCTTGACTCCCCCCTTGACGATTTCAGCTTCTGTAAATTTCTCCTTGGTGACATCTTTGGCAGCACCCTCAGGGAGCAGGGTCTCAGCAGCCATGAGATCTCAACCTTCATCTTCAATGCAAACCAGGAAACCCGGGATATACCACTATACAAAAGATTCCAGGAGGCATTCCCGGGCTTATGGTCAGGGTACTTTGAGGACCTCTTCCGGAAGGTGGGTTACATGCCTGTATATGATCTCTTATGTGATATCATAAAGACCTTTTCTCTATTTTCACTTTTTAAAGAGGAGGAGTCAACCCTCATTAAACTCCTTGATTCCACTGTTAATTATGAAGGCAAGGGGATAAACAACCTGAAGGATTTCATCACACTACTTGAGGACAGCAGGGAGGATGCCGAGTGGACAATCCTGCTGCCTGACAACAACAATGCAGTGCGCGTGATGACCATCCATAAGGCAAAGGGGCTCGGATTTCCCGTGGTGATCCTCCTTCTCTATGGTGAAAGGCTGAACAGGGGAATACCCTACCTCTTTTCTGAGACCACAGAGGGGACATATCTCCTGAAGGTCAACAGCGGGCTTGCTGACAAAAATCATACCCTTGAGAGGTTATACGAGTTTGAAAAGAAAAGGAACATTGCAAACCATCTAAACACACTCTATGTTGCTCTTACAAGGGCTGAAAGGGAGCTGTATATACTTGCTGTGAAGGGCAAGGGGGAGCACTTCCCCTTCAACATCCTCCCCGAAGGCAGTATCCAGTACGGCAGCCGCCAGCATGTATCCAGACAGGGGGAAGCTGCTTCAGGCATTGAAGAACACCCCTTCTATTGCAGCTGTATCTTTAACAGGTTCATTGAAAAGACAGGACAGCCCCTTAGCTATTACGAGAAGAAACGGGGGATTATCATCCATGAATTACTGGCCAGGGTACGCTGGTATGACCCTGAAGGAATTGAGAGGGTCCTCTCGGAATACAGGGAGAACAGCCTCACCGGGCAGGACAGGGCAGAGGTCCGCAAGATGCTCCTGGGGTGTATGTCCTATGAACCTGTGAGGGAGTATTTTCAGATGAGACAGGGGCGCGAGGTCTTTGTGGAGGCTGACTTCGTGGATAAAAAGGGCAATCTCTACAGGATGGACAGGGTGGTGGTGGACCCTGAGAGGGTTACCGTCCTGGACTTCAAGACGGGAAGGGAACATGAGGATGCCCTGGATTCCTACAGGAGACAGATAAGGAAGTACATGGAGATACTGGGGGATATCTACGGGGACAGGCAGGTTCAGGGTATTATCTATTTTCTGGATATCCCCGATGTAGCATTAGTGTCCGATTAAATGTCATGCTGAATTTATTTCAGCATCTAATAAAATCAACATCTTTTGAGACCCTGAAACAATACTGAAACGAGTTCAGCACATGGTTCAGGGTGACACTAAAAAATTATTTCTTTTATGTATAATTTTTTCCATAGTAAATTCTCCTCAAGGTTCAGGGCTGTAAAAGAGCCTGTTGTCTTTGGTAAAATACTAAGGATTCTTTGATCTTTAATAAACAAAAGGAGGTTTCATGATCAACAAAGAGATGGAAAAGGCGATCAATGACCAGATCAATGCCGAGCTTTATTCTGCCTATCTTTATCTATCCATGTCTGCCTACTTTGAGTCAATCAGTCTGAAGGGTTTTGCAAACTGGATGAGGGTACAGGCGATGGAGGAGCAGACCCATGTCAAGAGGTTCTATGACTATCTCCTTGACCGCGGAGGAAGGGTCATTCTCTCGGAGATAAAGGCACCCCCTGTGGAATGGGACTCTCCCCTTGCTGCCTTTGAACACCTCCTTGAGCATGAACAGCATGTAACCTCTTTGATTAACAACCTTGTGGATCTTGCGATACGGCTCAAGGACCATGCCACAAACAGCTTTCTTAAATGGTTTGTTGACGAGCAGGTGGAGGAAGAGGCATCAGCAGACGAGATTATCCAGAGCCTCAGACTTAATGAGAACAACCCTGGAGGGCTTTTCCTGATTGACAAGGACCTTGCACAGAGGACCTTTGTCCCGCCCCAGGATATCACTATCTGAACCTGTAGAGGGCACATTCATGTGCCCTCCCTTGTTTAAAACCCCTTATTCCTTCTTGTCAGTGAGTGCGGCTATACCGGGCAGTTCCCTTCCCTCAAGGAGCTGCAGTGTTGCCCCACCACCTGTTGAGATGAAGGATATGCTGTCAGATACACCTGCACGGTGCACGGCAAGGTCTGTATCTCCACCACCAACAATGGTCAGTGCATAGGCATCAGCAACCGCACGGGCAACAGCATAGGTTCCCCTGGAGAAGGCATCAATCTCAAAGACACCCATGGGACCGTTCCAGAGGATGGTCTTGGCATTATGTAGTGCCTCGGAGAAAAGCCTGGCTGTGGCTGGACCAATGTCCAGTGCCTTCCATCCCTTTGGTATCTCAAGGGTCGGAACAATCTTGGTCTCGGCACCGGGCTCAAGGCTCTGGGCTATCACGCAATCAACGGGGAGATAGAACTTCACCCCCCTCTCCTTTAATTTCTTCCTTATCCTCTGGGCTGTCTCAAGCATATCCTCCTCAACAAGGGAATCGCCCACCTCATAACCCATGGCCTTGATAAAGGTGAAGGCCATCCCACCGCCGACAAGCACCTTGTCCACATTGCCTTCAAGGTTCTCAAGCACGCCGATCTTACCCGAGACCTTGGCCCCGCCCAGTATGGCCACAAAGGGCCTTATGGGGTTGTTTACAACACCCTTGAGATACTCAATCTCCTTCTTCAGGAGAAATCCTGCGGCTGCAGGCAGATACTTCGGTATGCCCACTATTGATGCATGTGCCCGATGGGCTGTACCAAAGGCATCATTCACATAGTAATCCGCAAGGGATGCAAGGGCCTTTGCAAAGGCCTCATCGTTTTTCTCCTCTCCCTCGTGGAACCTCAGGTTCTCCAGCAATACCACATCTCCGTTCTGCATCTTGTTGACAATGTTTTCCACCTGTGGCCCAATACAATCAGGGGCAAAGATCACATCCTTGTTCAACAGCCTCTTCAGCCTCTTTGCCACAGGCGCAAGGCTGTAACGAGGATCAGGCCTTCCCTTGGGTCTTCCAAGATGGGATGCAAGAATGACCTTGGCACCCTCGTCAATGGCATAGTTGATAGTGGGTAGTGCGGAACGGATTCTTCTGTCATCTGTAATGTTCAGGTTCTCATCAAGGGGGACATTGAAATCAACCCTGATAAACACCCTTTTGCCGTTCAGATCAAGATCCTCTATGGTGAGCTTTGCAAGTACATCCTTTATTGGTGCTGGGTTGAGATTGTTTTTCATAATCCTCCTCCTTCGGCATCTTCAGATAACAACCACAGAGGACACCCTGAAGATCTCAATTTTTTACTTTTGTCACACCCCTGAATCCCTCTGTAGAGGGCACCGTGCCTCTGCAGCCTGTTATCCTCTCAGGAATTTTTAATTATATACTGTATGAGGTCCCTCAGACGTGAGCTGTATCCCCATTCATTATCATACCATGCAAGGACCTTTACCATTCTGTTCTCTATTACCTTGGTAACGGTTGCATCAACGATTGATGAGTGGTCATTCCCGTTCAGGTCCATTGAGACAAGGGGCTCTTCGGAATACTCCATTATACCTTTAAGCTGGCCCTCAGAGGCGGCCTTCAGTGCTGCATTCACATCCTCTGCCGTTACATCCTTCTGCAGCTCTGCCACGAGATCAACCACTGAGACATTAGGGGTGGGCACCCTTATTGCCATCCCGTCAAGCCTCCCCTTCAGTTCCGGCAGTACAAGGCCCACTGCCTTTGCAGCACCTGTTGTAGTGGGTATCATGTTCATTGCCGCAGCCCTTGCCCTTCTGAGGTCTTTGTGGGGCAGATCAAGGATCCTCTGATCATTTGTATAGGAATGGATTGTTGTCATCAGCCCTCGTACAATCCCGAAGGAGTCGTTCAGGACCTTTGCCACAGGTGCAAGACAGTTCGTTGTACATGAGGCATTGGAGATTATCCTGTGGCTGGAAGGGTCAATCCGGTCCTCATTCACACCTATGCATACTGTTATGTCCGGCTCCTTGGCCGGAGCGGTGATTATCACCCAGCTTGCTCCTGCCTCAAGATGCTTTGATGCGGAAGCCTTGTCCCTGAAAACACCCGTTGACTCTATAACAAAATCAACACCCAACTCCTTCCAGGGAAGCTCTGCCGGGTCCTTTATGGCAGTGACCTTTATTGTCCTTCCGTTTACGACTATGGAATCATCCGCAGCCTGTACATCGGCAGAGAATATGCCATGCACTGAATCGTACTTCAAGAGATGTGCAAGTGTCCTTGCATCTGTAAGATCGTTTATTGCAACAATCTCAAAGTCGGTCTGATTCATTGAAGCCCTGAAGAAGTTCCTCCCGATCCTGCCAAACCCGTTGATGCCAACCTTCACAGCCATAGTTCATCCTCCTCCTTTAAGACATATAAAGCTAAGGAGACAAGGTCTCCCTAATCAAGTCTATTGATCACAAAGCCTGTCAGTATCTTTGGGTAGAAATAGGTGGACTTGGGGGGCATCCTGAGGCATTCAAGGGCAACCTCTTCCACCTCTGAAACCCTGGTAGGATTGAGAAAGAAACCAGCGCTGTACTCACCCGATCTCACCCTGTTGATCACAATACGGGGATCCATCTCGTATGAGACCCCTTCAACAGAGAGGAGATTCTTAAAAATCAGCTCATGAAGCACGGTAACATCAAGCCCCCTTAGTGGTCTGGGCACCTCGTGGAGATCAATGCCTTTGTGGATAAGTATATAACTTTGGGATGAATTTTTCAATATCATTCCAATGGCATGCTCATGTGAGGGCAGGGCACGGAGGAGCTGCTCGTGGGAATTCATCTTTTCAATATCAAAATAGCCTCTCAGTTTATCAAGCAGATCCCTCTCACCAGAGGGTATCCCCCTGACAAGCCTGTGAGTGGGTAGTATGGACAAACCGCCATCGGGTATGTTGACAAGCAGCATGAGGGTGAAATTGTAGGGCTCCTCTCCTGTATGGTCCGGATTATCCCTTTTCCTCTCCTTCATGTATTCAAGGGCTGTCTCATATCTGTGATGTCCATCTGCAATATAAATGGGTCTGCCCTCTACAACCCCTGTAATGAACTCCACATCATCAGGGTCGTCAACAATCCAGAGTTCATGTCGCGCACCATCGTGATCAATAGCTGAGAGGTAAGGCTCTTCAGAGGATCTACTGTCAACAAGCCCCTGGAAGCTTTCTTCGGGATTGTTAAATATTGAAAAGATGGGGCTGATATTTGCCCTGCAGTAACGCATGAGATTCAGCCTGTCAGCCTTTGGCTTTGAGTGTGTTGCCTCGTGGGGGAATACCCCCTCACACAACTCTGTAAGTCTGACCCTGGCAAAGACCCCTCTCATTATCCTCTCCTCATCATTTATCCTGTAGCTGACCTGGTAAAGATAATAGGATGGCCTTTCCGGTTCAATGAGTATCCCCTCTTCAAGCCATTCCTGCAAAAATCTCCTTGCCCTTGTGTATCTGTTTTCCCCTTCAGGTGTATCATTGTCATGGTCCTTTCCGAAGTCAATCCTCACGATATTATAGGGGCTTTTCTCGTAAAGTGCATCCTTCATCTCAGGCGTGATGATATCGTAAGGCGGGGCCACCACCTCGTCACCTCTTACCCTTGAGGTATTGTATATTATCCCCTTAAATGGTCTGATCTCCGTCATAGGTCTAATATGTTAGCATTTAATGGATAAGAAATTCAAAGCCCCGGGCTGTCTCTCTGTACACTATCCAGGAGGGCACCTGAATCAAGCAGGATGGTATATACATCCCGGGGTTTTATCTCATAGAGGCACCTCATACTCTTACACACCCTTTTCCTGCAGGGTCTGCAATCAATCCCATCCGCCTTGATCACCAGGGAGTCTTCACCATAGGGGCCGGTGAGCCTCTCATCAGTGGGGCCGAAGATGGCAAACACCCTGACACCAAGGGCAGCGCCTATATGCATTGGACCTGAGTCATTGGTAATCATAAATCTTGCATCTCTGATCACACTGCATAGCCCCCTCAGATCCGTCTTTCCTGCAAGATTTATGCATCTGCCTCTCAGGCCTTCCACGATAGCCTGTGAAAGGCTGATATCCTCCCTTGAGCCCACTATCACGGGTGTCAGGCCTGAGGGTGCCATCATATTCAGTAGCTCTATGAAATATTCTGTGGGCCACCGTTTAGAAGGCCATCTTGCACCCGGGACCACCACGAAATATCCCTCCCTTACAGGAGAGGGGCTTAGTGGCCCAAAGGCAAAGGATATCTCTTCACCGTTAACACCCAGTAGCCTGGCCAGCTTCAGGTATCTTTCAACAGCATGTCCAGCCCTTCCGCCCTCCACGCTCCGGTTGTAAAAGAGATGGGCAAGCTCCCGGGCATCACTGAAACCGACCCTCACGGGACAGCCGCTCAGCCATGTTATGAGCCCGCTCCTGAAAAGCCCCTGGAGGTCTACAACCGCATCATAGGACTCCTTTTTAAGCTCCCTGCCCAGGGATATCAACTCCTTGAGGGTCCTGAACAGGAGCAGTGGATTCTTCCATCCCTCCTTGTCTACCACAAAAAGCCTGGCTATGAGGGGATGGCCATCAAGTATCCCCTCCAGCCCCTTTGCAACCACCCAGTGTATCTCAACCCGGGGAAACTCCCTTTTTATTGAACTTAAGAAGGCAAGGGAATGGACGATATCACCAAGGGAGCTTGGTTTTACAATGAGGATCTTTCTATACATCACCCTGAGTGTTCCCCATCAGGGACCTGTACCTCTCTTCCCACTGCCGGGCCATCTGCTCTCTCCACTGCTCTGTTGTCCTCTTCTGAACAACACCTGAACTCAGAATCCTGTTCATTAACACCCTGAAGGCATCCTTCTTCTTTAAAAAAGATGAATGGACCTCACTGAAGACCTTCTCCATCAGGGCAGAACCAAGGGTATACCCGATGGCCCCGACAAGATCGTCAAAGAGGACCTGCTGAAAGACCTCCCTGCTAAAGGGCAGGTCAGCCACATCCTCTTCTGCCCGGAATGCATAGCCCTTGACAAAGGATCTAAAGCGGCTGGTATCACATCTGTCTTTTATCATCTGGTATACAATGCCACAGATACGAAGATAATTCTCCTTGCTGAGGACAGGTTCCAGTGTCTCCACCTCCTTTTTTATCCTTCCAATCTCCTCGTGGTCCAGTTCTACACCCAGTTCCTTTTTCAGGGAAGGGATGAATGCCTCGCAACAGAAACTCAGGAGCTGGTTTTCCCCTTCCTCCGGTTCTTCCTTTTCTGTTGCCAGCAGAGCCCTGATCCTTTCATCAAACTCACCCCTCTTCAGCCTCTCTATCAGACCAAGATGAAGCCTCTTTATGATCTCACCCACTCCTTCACCGCTGGCATCAGAGGAGGTATTATCACCATAACTGACCCTCTCCTCGGCAATGATTACCCCCCTGTAAAAGAGGGTGCTCACCACCACAGCCCTCTTTTCCCTGTCCTCGGTCTGCACATGGAAGGTATAGCCATTATAATGAACATTCTCGTTTATGCCGCGATACATAAGGATATTTTATCAGATAGCATGTAATCATTTCTGCCTGAAGCAATCTACCTGAAATCAGACCTGTCCAGAACCCCTTAAGACCAGGGCAGCATCCACCCATCAACTGCCTACCGCTCTGAAATCATTTCAGACACTGCCTGTTTAAATAATTCCCTTTAATCTCAGTTAATTATAGATTTTTCTTCATTTCAAGATTATATTTAAACTTTAACGGTTGAATTTTTAAGATATTTTTAGTATAATACCACCATGGATAGGGCACAGATAGAGGCTGTCCTTGAGAAGGTTAGAGAGGGGCTCAGGAAAGAGGGAGGCGACATTGAGCTTATAGATGTAAAGGGAACGGTGGTATACGTGCGTCTTACAGGTGAATGTAAAGGCTGCATGATGGCTGGCATAACCATGAAGAACTGGGTTGAAAGGATCATTAAAGAGGAACTGCCCGGGGTAACAGAGGTCAGAGCGGTCTGAGGATGGCAGGGCAGCTGAAAAAAAAGATATTCCTTCTCCTTATTCTGGTCCTTTTTCTGCCTGCCAGGACAGAGGCATACAAAAGCCGGATAAAGGACATACGCTTCAGCACGCATAATACGATCTTCCGTGTCGTTATTGAGCTGGACAAAAAGACCCCCTTTTCCTCCAATACCCTGAAAAACCCCTATCGTCTGTACTTTGATATCAGGGCTGCCACGATATCTTCGGATACAAAAAGGATACTCACCATTAACAGGGGACCTGTACGTTCAATAAGGGCAGGACGCTATAAAAGGGACACCATAAGGGTGGTATTTGATCTCACTAACAAGGCCCCCTACAGGGTCTTCACCCTTGAAAACCCCTTCAGGATCGTGGTGGAGATAGGTGACGACCCCAACCCATATTACAGAGAAAGAAAGATCATCGTCATTGACCCGGGCCACGGAGGCCACGATCCCGGTGCAATAGGTCCAGGGGGAACAAAAGAGAAGGATATCGCCCTTGATATCGCAAAGAGACTCAAAAGGATCCTGGAGGAGCGGTACAACCTGGTCGTATATCTTACAAGATATACTGACAAATACCTGCAACTGAAGGAACGCACAGAGATAGCAAACAGGAAAAAGGCGGACCTCTTCATATCAATCCATGCAAATGCGAGCAGGAGCAGGAAGGCCCGGGGTATAGAAACCTACCTGCTGAACTGGACAAACGATGAAGAGGCCCTTCGGGTGGCTGCCAGGGAGAATGCCATCTCTGTTGAGAGGATGAAAAAAAGCCAGACAGAGCTTGGGATGATACTTACCTCTCTGCAACGGGAACAGAAACGGGATGAATCCCTCAAGCTGGCCCATTATATCCAGAGATCCCTTGTGGGCACCCTCTCGCACCGCTACAGGAGCATATACAATCTTGGCGTCAAACAGGCCCTCTTCTATGTCCTTGTTGATGCAGAGATGCCCTCTGTACTTGTGGAGGTGGGATTCATTAGCAACCCTCGTGAGGAAGGTCTTTTAAGATCAAAGGGTTTCAGACAGAAAACAGCTGAGGCCCTTGCCAGAGGTATCTTCAGGTATCTCCTGACCCTGCCTGATGCTCCAAAGCTTGCAATGAATACTGCTAATCTGCCATAATTTAGCTGTATTGGAATCCAGTGGTATCCAGGCGAAAACACCGAAGGAGATAGTCTTACACTATTTTATCGGATATATTAAAAGATAATGTCTGACCGGTCAGAACCAATGAATCCAGGGAAAGAAAAGACAATAAGAGTCAGGCTGTTTCTGTATTTCCTGTTTGTAGTCCTTGTCATCCTTAACCAGAACATTCCTGTGTCCACAGCTATTCTCACCCTGTCTTTGCTGATCTTCCTCTTGCATCCTGCGGAAAGAATGAGGAAAGGTGCACTGCCTGTGGCTCTACTGGTCCTGGCAAGCCTTGGAGGAAACCTCTTCTTCTTCAACGGGGAGGTTATATTCACTGCAGGTCCTTTAGTGGTTACCGGAACAGGTCTGGAGATGGCCGTTGTACGCACATCAAGGGTTGCCGGGATTATCATTGCATCCAAACTGCTTGTTTTGACAGTACCCATGGAGGATATGATCCATGCATTGAAAAAACTCTTCTCTCCCCTTAACCGTTTGAGACTCCCTGTAGATGAGTTTTTTGACACCACACTTCTGACCTTGCAGTTTGTTCCTTTACTGAAAAAAAGGCTTCTGGAAGGCTATAGAGCTGGCAGCGATGGCAGCAGGACGAAAGGCCTCGTCAATGCCACAAGGACACTTCTTCCTGTATTGATAGATAGCATAAAAGACCCTGAATCATACATCAGACAATACAAGGACAGGGATGAATCCCTCAGAGAGCATACCCTTTAAGGTGTACAGCCGTGGGTAATGACAGGTTCTATCTTTTCATGATTGTCATTATCGTCTCTATACTGGCATACCTCTCTTATCTTGTAATCATACCCTTTATCAAGGCCATTGCATGGGCCATAGTCATGACCGTTGTATTCTATCCGCTTTATGTATACATCCGCAAATACGTACCATGGAAATCAGCTGCCTCAGGGATCACACTCTTCGTTGCAGTAATTCTGATTGTAGGCCCCTTCTCTTATCTGATCGTAAACCTTACAACTGAACTCAGATCATTCCTTGAATACCTGAATACACATGGTATCGGCAAAATGGATGACTGGCTGAACACGCCGAAAATACTATGGATACAGGAAAAGATAAGAGATATCCTGAACCTGCAGGACTTCAATATAAGCAACCTCATATCCACAAACCTCTCAAGGCTCGGCAAGGCTGTCCTTGCAAACGTAAAGACCGGTGTGGCCAACATAGTCTCAATACTCATAAATTTCCTCTTCATGATATTTGCCATGTTTTTTATGCTGAAAGACGGCCCTGACTTCATGGGCAAGATAAGAGACTATATGCCCTTCTCAGAGGAACACAAGGACCGCCTGGCATCCCAGATGAAGGATATGGTCATATCCACAATCTATGGAGGGGTTGTCGTGGCACTCACCCAGGGTCTGCTTGGTGGAACAACCTTCTTTCTGCTGGGGCTTGGCTCCCCCGTGCTTCTTGGCACAGCAATGGCCTTTATGTCTTTTATCCCTGGACTGGGAGCGGTATCGGTCTGGGGGCCGGTTCTGGTCTACTTCCTCCTGAAGAAGCTCTATTTAAAGGCAGTCATTATGTTCATAGTGGGTGCCTTTGTAATAAGCATGGTTGATAACATCCTCAAACCAATCATAATCAGCGGACGAACAAGGATGCCCACGCTTATCATATTCTTCTCTGTAATCGGGGGGCTGAAGGTCTTCGGCCTTATCGGCCTTGTCCTTGGTCCCCTTGTCATAGCCATGTTTATCTCTGTCCTTGAGATATTCAGGACACTGGAAGGGACCAGGCCTGCTAAATAAGTTGCCCCAACCTTTTTTCACTTGTAATCTACCTTACATTAAAATTACAATAGACTGAGATAGAATTTTATGAGGGGAGACTGAGGCAAAGAAATAAACAACGAAAGGAGGTGAAGATATGAAAGGGTTTTCTCTATTAATTGTTCTTCTTATAATCCCCCTATCATTCAGCCTGACCTTTGCAGGTGTACTTGATGGGAAAAAGCTGTTCAATGATACCACCCTTGGGACCAACGGAAAAAGCTGTAACAGCTGTCATCCTGATGGCAGCGGGATCAACGGAAAAAAGAGTTCCTATACAATAATGGGCAGAAAATTTGGCAGTCTTGAGGATGCCATTAACTTCTGTATCAAGATGGCCCTGAAGGGCAAAGAACTCAAGAAAGACTCCAAAAAGATGAAAGACCTGTCCACCTATGTAAAGACCCTGACAGGAAAGAAGAGAAAAAGAAAGATCATAAAGGGCTGTTAG
>DROX01000155.1 GCA_011321725.1 Nitrospirota bacterium
AAGCCCTTCCCACTGGTAGCTCATGAGCAGCCTGAACTGATGGAGAATGACATCAGACCTGAAGAGCAGTACTGTTACAACAAACATGCAGGGTATGCCAAGGATAACAAGCCACCTCTTCATGGGGATATCCCTGAATACAATGTAGAGTGATACAATCAACATGAAGAACATGGGCCATAGCGAAAACTTCGCTAAAAGGGTAAGGGCTATAAAGATCCACGCAAGCACCATCACCGCCCTGTTACCGAACCAGCGGTCATCCGCCTTTCTTTTACGGAGTAGCCCCTGTCCCTTCATACATCTAATGATAAGATAGAGGGTGAAGAAGAGGAAAAACATTGAGCCCACATCCACTAACATCAGAGGAACCTGTGTATAAAGGTAGGTAATTGATGCCAGAAACATACCACCATAAAAGCCTGTATCCTCATCCCATAGCTCCCTGCCCACAAGACAGCTGGTAATTACCGTGGATGAAAACATCAGGGTGTTTAGGATCTGTATCAAAATCCGTTCCTCGCCGATATATTTAAAGACCAGCCCATAGAGAAAGGGTATTGCAGGCAGGTCGGTCCAGACAGGTATGAGACCACCCCACTCCCTGAAGAAAAACCCTGCACCCCTGAGTTCAAGGTACTTTGCCTCTGTAAAATACCTTCCTGCATCAATGATCACCTCTGGTATCGGCCAGAAGGCCATACAGGCAAGAAAGGATGAGATAAAGAGAAATGTCTTTTTATACCTGTAAAAAAGGGGTAATCTTGACAGAACATAGGCAATCAGGACAGAGAAAATCCCTGATAAAAGGAGATGGGTATAGTTGGATTTAGAAAAGACCCACTGCCAGCTTGTGAGGGTATTGTGATCAAACCTCCTGAAGATATAAAGTACCGGCAGTATGACAAACCCTGAAAAAGCTACTATGAAAGAGTATTCAAGGGTACGGGAGTCTTTCATAGAAAAGTATAAAACAGGCAGGGAGATTTTTTACAGCCATTGAGCTCTACTGACATGCTGTAGTTCGCCCCGGGCAGTTGTAAAGTTCCGTGGAGATTTTGGCACCGGGAAATCCCATGATCTCCCGGGCCTGGATGGTCTCATGATCTTATCGGAATCTCAAAGAACAATAACCCTGTCTGCGTTATGCATCATCTGTGCATTGTTGTACTGGCTGCCACAGATGATCTCCCCTGGAAGCCCCTCTGTCTTTGCACCGAACTTCTCAGCATTATGGCTGCAGAAGCTCATCTGCACGCCCTGCACATTACAGAGGCCTGAGAAGTCTGGCTGCTCAAGCAGAAGGGTCCCTTTATCCATGGCAAATATGATCACCTCGTGCCCCTTCTTTGTTGCAGACCTTGTTATCTCCACAATATCACCTAAACACTTGTCCGTGTTTACAAGGATTCCTAATTTCATTTAAATGCCTCCTTACCAGGATATCACCTTATCATGAGAAAAGATAAGATCAACAAGCTCATCATGCACAACATTCTCCCTCAGATCAACCACGGTAACCTCATTGTCCTGTTTGTGGGTCTCCATCATCTTTTTCCCTGTCTCATCCGGTTCTGACCTCAGGATATAAAGTATCTTCATAACAACGCCTCCTTGATTTGGGTTTTTATGTATCAGTAGGGTATTATGTGGTCGTACTGAAGCAGCCTCTCGGCTATCTCCTCTGTTGTAAGATACTGGAGTGATTCATTGTCCTTGCAGTTGGTGTAGACATTCATACCCATATCACCCATTGTCTCAAGATTCAGCATGTTCTCCTCTGTCTCTTCAACCTTCCTGTCAAGCACATAGACATCAATCTGATCATCAAGCAGGGTGATCCCCACTGCCATCCTCAGAGCCTCGGATTGGCGGTCCCTGACCAGCACTGCTACCTTCTTTGACATACACACCTCCTCATTAAAATATTATCTACATCACTACTGTCTGGTAAACAATGAAAGTTATAGTAATGGCAAGGGGCACTGATTTTTCGTCTCATTCTCGGCAGACCTCCTGTCTCTGCCCCAAAAAATCTGCGATTTTTCGGGGTGCCCCTGCCTCCGAGGTAATTTTGCCTGGCTGCCCTCATGGCAGCCACTATGGCAAAATTAAATCCGCTCAAAATCAATACCCCTTGCCTTAATATTCATTGTGTCTGGTGAATTTTTACCGGACACTACTGACTTGAATTTAAAACAGGTAAATTATTATCATTTAGCCAGCCATGTCACAGCAAAGGCAAAGAGGCTTTACAATCCATGACCTGCCGCAGGCGGAAAGACCAAGGGAAAGACTTCAGAGGCTTGGTCCGGAGGCCCTGTCATCACAGGAGCTGATCGCCCTCGTCCTTGGAAGGGGTGTAAAGGGTGAATCGGTAATGGTAACAGCCCAGCGACTTTTGAGCACCTTCGGTAACCTGAAGAACATCTCCGAGGCATCCCTTGAAGAGCTGTCATCCGTAAAAGGGGTAGGGCTGGCAAAGGCTGCGCAGCTGAAGGCAGCCTTTGCACTGGCGGAACGTGCTGAAGACAGCTCCGGCGAGAGGGTTAAGATAAAAACAGCCAGTGATGTTGTCAGGCTGGTCAGAGCCAGGCTCAGGGATAAAAAGAAGGAACATTTCATGATACTCTGCCTGGATACAAAAAACAGCCTTATAAAGGCATCAAATGTCTCAATGGGTACATTGAATGCAAGCCTTGTCCATCCCAGGGAGGTCTTCAAGGAGGCAATCCAGTCGCTTGCCCATGCCATTATCCTCGTACATAACCATCCCTCGGGTAACCCCATGCCCTCTGATGCAGACATTGAGATAACGAGACGGATCATTGATGCAGGAAGGATTGTTGGAATTGATGTCCTTGACCATGTTATTATCGCCAGGGAAAGGGCCTTCAGTTTTAAAGAAAAGGGGCTGATCTGAAAAGACAGCGGGATAGCAGGGAAGGATTCCCTGATTTTTCAGGGCAGGTGGTGGGACAGGCGGCAGTTATATCCAGAAAATCAAGGATTTCTCCGGAACTTCTTGTCTTAGGAAATTGTAAAATCCGGCTGTGATGTTTATCTTCTCCCCCGTTTTTCTAAGGTTCTTTCGTTAGTAAGGTATTTTGGAGGAACCCCTGCTGACGCAATTCCTTGACAGTAGTGGATTTAAGAGGTTATCATATTAAATCATGCTTTCACTGAAGGGGATTTTTCTTCTTTTAATTTTGTTTTCTTTTGTTTCCTGTGCCCATGAAAATGTTACCAGAAAGGAAACATCCGTTTCAGAAGAGGGGAAAGACCTTTCTGTTCAGAGGCAACAAGAGCAGGCATTCAGGATATTCAACAGGATACTGGAGGTAAGAAGAGGTGCAAAGACCTTAGAGGAGGCGGTTAGGAAGACCGAGCCCATGTATCTTGAGATCATAAATGAGTACCCCGATGCCCCCATTGCTCAGGAAAGCTGTCTCCGCCTTATTGAATTATACCTCAGGGACTACAATCCTCCTGCAGTTGAGAAGGCAGAAGAGATATACAGGACTTTCCAGAAGAGATACAATCAGCCCTTCCTGAAAGACAGGATAGAGAAGACCTTCACAAGGTTCTATTACGCCAACAGGATGTGGGACAGGATAATAGAGTTAAATAAAAAAAGGATCAAGAAATTTATAAACACTGGCAGGTTGGACGACCCCTACTACCTCCTTGTATTCTCCGATGCACGGTATTACACCGGCAAGGTCTCAGAGGCTGTAAAGGGGTACCGTTGGATAATCCAGAACTTCCCCCAATCACATGAGGCAAAATTGTCCGAGAAACGGCTTGAACTCATACTCAGGGAAGGTGGAGGTCAGTAATGGCAGGCCATTCAAAATGGGCACAGATCAAGCACAAGAAGGCCGCTGTTGATGCAAAGAGGGGAAAGCTCTTCTCCAAGCTTGCCAAGGAGATATCCGTAGCTGCCCGTCTTGGCGGAGGAGACCCTGCCATGAATCCGCGGCTGAGGGCTGTCATAGAGAAGGCAAAAGCCGCTAATATGCCCCAGGAGAATATAAAAAGGGCCATCCAGAAGGGCACAGGTGAACTGCCCGGCACGTCCTATGAGGAAGCGATCTATGAGGGATACGGTCCTGGCGGGGTGGCAATGCTCATTGAGGTTCTCACTGATAACAAAAACAGAACAGTTGCGGAGATCAGGCATCTGATGAGTAAACATGGTGGGAGTCTTGGTGAGGCAGGCTGTGTATCATGGATCTTTGAAAAAAAGGGATACATCCTTGTTAACAAATCCACAATAGATGAAGACAGGCTCATGGATATTGTAATAGAGACAGGGGCAGAGGACATGAAGAACGACCCTCAGGAGGAAAACTATGAGATAATTACCGCACCTGAGGACCTCCATCATGTAAAGGAGAGCCTTGAAGAGAAGGGCATAAGGGTGGAAGTGGCAGAGATAACAATGCTTCCCAAGACCCAAGTCAGAATAGAGGGGGAGACAGCCGAAAAAATGCTCAGGTTGATGGAAGTCCTTGAAGACCATGATGATGTTCAGAATGTGTATGCAAACTTTGACGTCCCTGACGAGATAATGGCAGAGGCAGGCAGGTAAGAACCAAAGAGACTCCTTTGCTGGAGGGGAGAACAGGTGTTCACTTACAGGATCATGAAAATCTTTACAGTAATACTATTGCTTCTGG
This sequence comes from Nitrospirota bacterium, assembly GCA_011321725.1. Taxonomy (GTDB): domain Bacteria; phylum Nitrospirota; class Thermodesulfovibrionia; order Thermodesulfovibrionales; family JdFR-85; genus JAADHP01. The sequence continues at coordinate 4,683 of DROX01000155.1, forward strand.
TATTTTGCCCGCCCTCTTTTTCATTAACCCGTGAAGAAGAGATCAATATCAAGGTATACAAGAATGTCAGTCCGTCCGTTGTAAACATAACGACCACAACGCTTATCAGGGATTTCTTCTCCATCTATCCACAAAAGGGTGCAGGGTCAGGCTCCATAATTGATGCCACCGGATATATACTTACAAACTATCATGTGGTGGAGGGGGCATCTGAGATAACGGTAACCTTGTTTGATGGTTCAAAACACAAGGCAGCACTTGTAGGTATTGACCCTGACAATGATCTTGCCATAATCAAGATAAAGACCACAAAGAAGCTGAAGCCTGTAAAATTGGGTGATTCAGACTCACTTCAGGTGGGCCAGAAGGTTTATGCCATTGGAAACCCCTTTGGCCTGAACTTCACCCTCACAACGGGTATCATCAGCGCCCTTGGAAGACCCCTGACAACAGAGAGCGGTCGCGTGATTGAGAACGTCATCCAGACGGATGCACCTATTAATCCTGGCAACTCAGGTGGTCCCCTGCTTGATACATCGGGCAGGATGATCGGAATCAATACAGCCATCTTTACCCCCTCGGGTGGCAACATAGGTATCGGTTTTGCCATACCCGTGAACACGGCAAGGGAGTTGATCCCTGACCTTATCAGGTATGGAAAGGTAAGAAGACCCTGGATAGGCATAGTGGGTGTGCCCCTGTGGGCAGAACTATCACAGGCACTGGGACTTTCCGTCAGCAAGGGTATCCTTGTCTCTGAAGTGGTCCCCGGAGGCCCGGCTGACAGGGCTGGAATAAGAGGTGGCACCATACCTGTTGAGATCAGCGGAACTATTGTCTACCTTGGCGGCGATATCATTGTAAGCATGGATGGCAAACCTGTGGGGTCCATGGAGGACATAAAGAGGGTATTAAAGGGTAAAAGGGATGGCGAGACCGTACTGGTAAGGATCGTCAGGAAGAACAGGGTATATGACCTGAAGGTGAAAGTGAGGCTCCGGACATGAAGCCCTCAAGAGAACTCCTTGTGCTGGTTCTGGCTGCGGGGCTTGGAACAAGGATGAAATCATCCATCTCCAAGGTCCTGCATAAACTGAATGGTAAACCCATGATCAGCCATGTCCTTGAGACCACGGATAAGCTGAAACCCGCCAAGACCCTGATAGTTGCCGGCAGGCACAATATGAGGGAGCTAAAGGCGATGTTTCCTGACCGTGAGATTGCGCTTCAGGGCAACCCCCTTGGCACAGCACATGCTGTTCTTTGCGGGGTGAAAAGACTTAATGACTTTAGTGGTGACCTCCTTGTACTTAACGGTGATACACCCCTGATAACAGCAGAGACCATAAAGGGCTTCATAAGCAGACACAGAAGGGCACGGAATCATCTCAGCATAATATCATTCATGGCCAGTGATCCAACCGGTTACGGACGCATCATCAGGGACAGAAGGAAAACCCCCATTCTGATAAGGGAGGAAAAGGATGCCTCACCCTCTGAGAGGGAGATCAGGGAGGTAAACAGTGGCGTTTATCTCATAAAAGGGGATGCCCTTGGCCTTCTCAAGAGGATAAAGAAGAACCCGCTCAAGGGGGAGTACTATCTTACGGATATCCTTGAGTTAGCACACCTGAAAGGCTACAGGTGTGGTGTCTATCCCCTTGGGGTTGAGGAGGAGTTTTTAGGCATCAATACCAAGGAGGAACTCCTGAGGGCCCAGAGGCTCTTAAGGCAGCGCATAGTCATGAAGTGGGTTGAAAGGGATGTGGCATTCATAGACGAAGAGCGTGTCTACATCTCTGCAGATGCTGTAATCGGGCCTGGAACCACCATTTACCCGGGGGTTCATATAGAGGGGAAAACATCCATTGGTAAGGGCTGTGTTATCTATCCCAACGTAAGGATCGCGGACAGCCAGATCGGCGATGGTGTGCAACTGAAGGATTCATCAGTAATTGAATCAGCCCTGATAGATTCAGATGTGGTTGTTGGCCCCTTTGCACGGGTAAGGCCCGGGAGTGTGATAAAAAAATCAGCCCGTATAGGAAACTTCGTTGAGATAAAGGCCTCTGTGATTGGAGAGGGAACAAAGGCCCAGCACCTGAGCTATATCGGTGATGCAGAGGTGGGTGAGGATGTCAACGTGGGAGCCGGTACCATAACATGCAACTATGATGGTGAGAAGAAGCATAAAACCATTATAGAAAAGGGGGTATTCATAGGTAGTGATACACAGTTCGTGGCACCGGTAAGGATCGGGAGGTGCTCCTACATCGGGGCTGGCTCCACCATTACAGAGGATGTGCCGGAGTTTTCCCTTGCTCTTTCAAGGGTCAGACAGAAGAATCTGAAAAACTGGGTGAAGAAACGCAAAAAGACCAGGAAGGGGTGCTGAGGGATGTGTGGCATCATCGGCTATATTGGCAGTTCCAATGCTGTTGAGATAGTGATAGAGGGGTTAAGGCATCTTGAGTATCGTGGATACGATTCAGCAGGTGTGGCATATTTCAACGGTACAGGGTTTGATATCCAGAAATGCAAGGGCAAGATCCGTGACCTTGAGAGTATCCTCTCCGTAAGGACTGTAGAGTCAGGGCTTGCAATAGGACATACCAGGTGGGCAACCCATGGTGTACCATCAGGCTACAATGCCCATCCACATGAATCCGAGATGGTGGTGCTCGTACATAACGGGATTATTGAAAACTATCTTGAACTGAAACATGAACTCACAGAAAGCGGTTACAGGTTCAACTCAGAGACCGACACCGAGGTCTTGTGCCATCTCATTGATTTCTACCACAGAGAGCACCCACTGGAAGAGGCTGTTATGAAGGCAGCAGGGGATGTAAGGGGCTCCTATGCCATTGTATGCCTCTCAAAGAAAGAGCCCCACAAGCTTGTAGGGGCAAGAAAGGACAGCCCCCTTGTCCTCGGGTTTGGAGAGAGCGGTTATTTTATCGCCTCTGATGTGCCCGCCTTTCTGAGGCATACAAACAGGGTTGCCTTTCTTGATGATGGTGACATAGTTGTCATTGAAAAGAATGACTACAGGGTCTTCAATCTAAGCGGCCAGAGCATAGACAAAGATGTGGAACTGGTCCCCTGGTCCCCCTCAATGGCTGACAAGGGTGAATACAAGCACTTTATGCTGAAAGAGATACACGAACAGCCGAGGTCTCTTGCCGACACCCTCAGGGGCAGGATCCTGCATAACGAGGCAGTGGTTAACATCGCAGAGTTCGGGATGGACAGTAATACCCTCTGTTCCTTCAAGAGGGTGATTATAACAGCCTGTGGCACATCATGGCATGCTGCGCTTACAGGCAAATTCATGATAGAACAGCTTGCAGGGGTGCCTGTTGAGGTTGACCTTGCCTCAGAGTTTCGCTACAGAAGGCCTCTGATCGGGGAAGGGGATCTCTTTGTGGCCATTACCCAGTCAGGTGAGACAGCGGATACCCTTGCAGCCCAGCGTGAGGCAAAAAGGCTTGGCGCAAAGACCCTCAGTATATGCAATGTCCTTGGTTCCACATCAGCCAGGGAGGCTGACTATGTGTTCTATACCCACTCAGGGCCTGAGATAGGTGTTGCCTCCACAAAGGCCTTCACCTCCCAGCTTGTTTCACTGTACCTGCTGGCACTTGCCCTTGCTGAAAAAAGACAGATGCTTGAAAGGGCCCGGCTCAGAGATATGCTGAGCGATCTCATGCTCCTGCCCGAGAAGGTGGAAAGGATACTCACAGCTGAAGAAGGAATCAGGGAGATCGCCAAGAGATACTTCAAGGCAAGGGACTTCCTCTACCTTGCAAGGGGCATACTCTATCCCATAGCACTGGAGGGGGCTCTCAAGTTAAAGGAGATATCCTATATCCATGCCGAGGGTTATCCTGCCGGTGAGATGAAGCACGGCCCCATTGCCCTGATAGACGAGGAGTTGCCCGTTGTTATCCTGATGCAGGAGGGGTATCTGAAGGAAAAGATCATCTCAAACATTGAGGAGGTAAAGTCAAGGGGTGGCAGGGTCATCCTGATAAAGAGTGTTCCAGGGGAGTTCCGGGTGGATGACTCCTTTGATATACCACAGACAAACCATTATCTTGAGCCAGTGCTCATGTCTGTACCCCTTCAGTTGCTGGCTTATCATATAGGGGTTTTAAGGGGATGTGATGTTGACCAGCCCAGGAACCTGGCAAAAAGCGTTACCGTAGAATAGGTGAGGGTTTGCGTGGTGTTAACCGATTATTTTAAAATAATAAGGAGTAGAAAATGGCTACAGAACACTTGATTGACTGTCTCAATCCTCAGCAGAAGGAGGCCCTGCTTCATACCGAAGGACCACTTCTAATACTGGCAGGTGCAGGAAGTGGCAAGACAAGGGTAATAACACACAAATACGCCTACCTTGCAGAAGAAAAGAGACTGAAGCCCTCAAACCTTCTCACCGTAACATTCACGAACAAGGCTGCAGAGGAGATGAAGCATCGCATATCATCACTTTTATCAAGGGACCTGCATGAATGCTGGATCGGGACTTTTCACTCCCAGTGTAACAGGATTCTCAGAAGAGAGATAAGGGCCCTGGGGTACAGGCCCGAGTTTGTTATATACGATGAGAGTGACCAGCAGTCACTCGTAAGGCATATACTGAGAGAGCTTAACATATACGAGGCCCTCTACAAAGGGGTAGCTTCAAGAATCAGCACACTGAAGGCCTCCATGATAACCCCTGAGAGGTTCCTCTCCTCTGGCGATGGATACGGTTTTGACGAAAAGCTCGCCAGGGTATACATGAGATACCAGGATGAGCTTAAGAGATGCAATGCCCTTGATTTTGATGATCTCATCATGCTCACGGTAAGGCTCTTTGAGGAACACCCGGAGATACTCAGAAGGTATCAGGAGAAATTCCAGTATATACTTGTTGATGAATTCCAGGATACCAATTATGCCCAGTATATGCTCGTGAAGCTCCTTGCATCTGCACACAGGAATATCTCTGTTGTGGGTGACGATGACCAGAGTATATACAGGTTCAGAGGGGCTGAGGCAAAGAACATTGAGCGGTTTGAAAAGGACTTCCCCGGGTGCAGGGTGGTAAAGCTTGAGCAGAACTACAGAAGCACCCAGAACATACTTGATGTCTCGGGTTCGGTGATTGCAGCCAACCCCTTCAGAAAGGAGAAATCCCTCTGGACAGAGAGGGGCTGTGGTGAGAAGGTCCATTTTTACTGGCTTCCCACAGAGGATGACGAGGCAAAGTACATCGCAAAACTGATCAGGGATATATACCTGAAGGGTAAACATGCCTTTGGTGATATTGCAATCCTCTACAGGATCAATCTTCAATCAAGGGCTATTGAAGAGGCCCTGAGGAGGGAGCGTATCCCCTACAGGGTGGTGGGAGGCGTAAGCTTTTATGAGAGAAGGGAGATCAAGGATATAATCTCCTACCTGAGGCTTGTTGTGAACCCCCATGACAATGTGAGCCTGAGGCGGATCATCAATACCCCTCCAAGAGGGATTGGCGCTGCAACACTGAACAAGATTGAACATGAGTCCAAACGAAAGGGGACGAGTCTCTTTGACGCAATCCTGTCTATATGTACGAGTAAATCCTCAACACAGGGTGTAATTGACAGGCTCCAGGGCCTGACAGAACTTATAAAGGAACTCACCTCCTTGAAGAAAGAGGACACACCAGAGATAATCACCCACATTCTTGAAAAGACAGGTTATGCAGAAGGGCTTTCTGAGGAACGGCTCCAGAACATTGCCGAACTGATGGCATCTGCCGAGGGTGTACCTGTGAAGGAGTTTCTTGACAGGGTTTCTCTTGTAACAAGACTTGATGAAAACACACCTGAGAACATGGTCTCACTGATGACACTCCATACTGCAAAGGGGCTGGAATTTCCCATCGTCTTTATTGTCGGTCTTGAAGAGGGGCTCATGCCCTACTTCAAGGCCTTTGACAGCGAGGAGGAGCTCTGCGAGGAGCGGAGACTGCTCTATGTGGGGATGACCCGTGCCAGGGAGATGCTCTTCCTTTCAGGTGCGAGGAAGAGGAGGATATTCTCAAAGCTACAGGAACAGGAGCCATCCAGATTCCTTGCAGATGTACCAAGGGACTGCTGCAGATGGATTGAGAAGGCCATCAGGAGGCATGAAAAGACCCATCCCCACAAATCCACTGGAAATGGAAAGAGGCCTGTATCAATCAAGATCCCTTACAAGACAGGCTGCAGGGTAAAGCATCCCAAGTGGGGGGTTGGAGTGGTAAGGGACTGCTACGGTGAGGGTGATGATATGAAGGTCTGTGTGAATTTTCCTGGTGTTGGTCTGAAGAGATTGGCCTTGAAATTTGCCAACCTTGAGAGGGTATAGGGATGAGGATATCCAGGGAAGAGGTGGAACATATAGCCTTGCTTGCAAGGCTCAGGCTAACAGATGAGGAAAAGGACCTCTACAGCGAACAGCTCAGTAACATACTGGACTATATTGAGAAGCTCAACGAGCTTGATACCTCGCATGTAGAGCCTACAAGTCATGTAATACCCATCAGCAACGTGTTCCGTGAAGACACCCCTGTTGAATCACTCGGGGTGGATGAGGCCCTTGGCAACGCCCCTGACAGGTCAGACCCATTCTACAGGGTCCCCAGGATAATAGAATAGACAGTTTATCTCAATCGGAGGAGAAGGGTATTGTGTCTTCAAAGACCGGGGAACTCAAAAAGGTAAAAAAGATCATAATGAGTGGCAATGAGGCCATTGCAGAGGCAGCCATCCAGGCTGGATGCAGATTCTACGCCGGCTATCCCATCACTCCACAGAACGAGATACCCGAGTACATGTCAAGGCGGATGCCTGAAGCAGGAGGGGTGTTCATACAGGCTGAAAGCGAACTGGCTGCTATCAATATGGTTTACGGTGCCTCAGCAGCAGGTGTGCGCGCAATGACCTCGTCATCATCTCCTGGAATCAGCCTGAAACAGGAAGGTCTCTCCTATCTTGCGGGTGCAGAGCTTCCAGCGGTTGTAATAAACATGCAGAGAGGGGGCCCGGGCCTTGGCAACATATCAGGAAGCCAGCAGGACTATTTCCAGGCAGTAAAGGGAGGCGGGCATGGTGATTACAGACTCCTTGTTTATGCCCCCTTCAATCTGCAGGAACTCTGGGACCTCACAATGAGGGCCTTTGACAGGGCAGACCTGTACAGGAACCCTGTCATGATACTTGCTGATGGGGTGCTCGGGCAGATGATGGAACCCTTTGAACCCCGTGAATATGTGATGCCAGAGCTTCCTCCAAAAGACTGGGTGCTTGACGGATGCAGGGGTAGGGCCCCAAGGGTTGTGAAGTCGCTCTACCTTGGAGAGGGTGTCCTGGAGGCCCATGTGAAGAGGCTGTATGAGAAATACGAAACAATGAAGAAAGAAGAGGTGCTCTCCGCCGGGTATTATCTTGATGACGCAGATACAGTGATAGTTGCCTTTGGTATTGCAGCAAGGGTTTGCCTGACAGCTGTGAGACGGCTGCGTGAGGAAGGGATAAAGGCGGGTCTCTTCAGACCTATCACACTCTTTCCCTTTCCCGAGCAGGAGATCCGCGAGCTTGCCATGGCTGGAAAGAGGCTCCTCGTGGTGGAGCTGAACATGGGCCAGATGATTGAGGATGTGAGGCTCTCAGCAGAGGGCAGGACAGATGTGTATTTCTATGGCAGGACAGG
>DROX01000156.1 GCA_011321725.1 Nitrospirota bacterium
GCCCCGGATTAAGGTTCTCGGGGGCATGCTTGACTGGGACCCACTTGTTCTTTGAAAGACCTTAGATTGCCCTGTCGGAGCACGGCAATGACGATACAGAGGTCAAGGGTCGGAACAAAAATGTGTCCTTATATCTCATTTCGCACCTGATGGGGAATAGGGTGTCAATAAGACAGTCAGGAGTTAACAGTAAGCAGTAAGCAGTGAGCAGTGAGCAGTGAGCGGTGAGCATTCTTCACCGCACACTACTGATTTTAGACAGTTATGAATCTTGATATTATGCTATATTAGAAAAAAAGGAAGATTTCCAGGTTTTAAATTGAAAAGGATAAAGATAAGATCATTACCTGCTCTCTGTCCCATTGACTATGAAAGAGACCTGAATGAGGAGCAGCGCGAGGTGGTGCTCCATCCCGGTGGTCCCATGCTTGTAATAGCCGGGGCAGGAAGTGGTAAGACCAGGACTGTTACGTACAGGGTGGCAAGGCTTGTTGAGACAGGAACCCCTCCCTCTGCAATAATGCTCCTTACATTCACAAACAGGGCAGCCCGCGAGATGATGCAACGTGTTGAGGGGCTTACAGGAGGTCATCTGGCCGGGCTCTGGGGTGGTACCTTTCATCACATAGGGAATATCATCCTCCGCAGGCATGCAGGGCTTCTTGGTTACAGGGAGGACTTTACCATCCTTGACAGAGAGGACCAGAGGGAACTCCTTGAGGACTCCATGGCAGAGCTCAGGCTTGATGAGAAATCAACCCCAAAGGGTGCCGTGCTGGCAGAGCTGCTTGGATACCATAAGAGTACACTCATACCCTTTGAGGAGCTGTTCCATGGCAGATACCATCATCTGCTGGATCTTGCAGAGGAGATTGAGAGGGCCTTTTCCATCTATGAGACAAAGAAGAAGAGGCTCAATCTCATGGACTTTGATGATCTCCTGATCCAGACACTGAGGCTTCTCAGGGAACACCAGGAGTTGAGGGAGTTTTATGCCTCAAGGTTTCTACATCTGCTTGTGGATGAGTACCAGGACACGAACATCCTGCAGGCAGAGTTTGTGGACATGGTGGGATATATACACCGCAACGTGATGGTTGTGGGTGATGATGCACAGTCAATCTATTCCTTCAGGGGTGCCAGGCTTGACAATATCCTGGGATTTCCAGAGAGGTATCCCGATACAAGGGTATTCAGGCTGACCACGAATTACAGGAGCATACCCGAGATCCTTGAACTCGCAAACCGTTCCATAGAGCACAACAGGGAACAGTTCCGCAAGGAGTTGAGGGCAGTGCTTCCCTCGGGCCAAAGGCCGATGGTTGTGAAGCTGCAGGATGGGTTTGAGCAGTGTCGTTTTGTGGCCTCCATGATCCTGGATATGCTGGACAGGGGTGTCCCGGGAGGTGATATAGCTGTTCTTTACAGGTCACACTACCAGAGCATGGAGATACAGCTTGAACTTCAGCGGAGGGGGATTGGTTTTGAGGTCAGGTCTGGTCTGAGGTTCTTTGAACAGGCCCATATAAAGGATATACTGGCATATCTCAGGGTGCTGCACAACCCCTACGATGAGCTGAGCTGGAAGAGGATATTGAAGATGCTGCCAGGGATAGGCAATGTGACCGCACAGAGGATATGGGAGTTCATATCCGCAGCCGTGAGCCCCTTTGATGCCTTGAATGATGCAATGAGGCTTCTGAACAGGACAGCCTCTGAGGGCTTCAGGCTCTTTGTATCCCATTTAGAGGGGTTGCTGCAGAGAGATTACAGAAATGACCCTGCTGGGGCAATATCCTACATCCTTGCTCATGGCTATGAAGACTTTCTCTACAGCACCTATCCCGATGCTGAAAGCAGATACGAGGACCTTCAACAGCTCATAAGATACGCAGATCTCTACGGGAAGGGAAGGGCGGATGTACTCAGCCCGGAGGAGGGGAGGTTGAACCTGCCCTATACACCACTTGAAAGGCTCCTCAGTGATCTCACCCTTGAGAGGGTCTCAGGTGAAGAGCCACAACAGGCAGAGGGTGTGATACTCTCAACAATACACCAGGCAAAGGGGCTTGAGTGGGACAGGGTTTTCATTATTGGCCTTAATGAGGGTCGTTTCCCCTCGCGTAAATCCCTTTCACAGGGCGGGCTTGAGGAGGAGCGGAGGCTCTTCTATGTGGGTTGCACCAGGGCCAGGAAGATGCTTATACTATGTTATACCCTGACAGACAATGGTTACTCAGTGCTTGAACCCTCAAGATTCATTACAGAACTGCCCGTGGATGTCTATGAAGAGGTGGAGATAGAGTATGGGTATTAGCGAGGCCTTGAGAGGGGGGCTGCGGGTCATAAACAGAAACTGGCAGCTGGTCCCTCTGCATCTTGTGGTATCAGTGATAAACTGTATCTTTTTCCTCCTGATCATGATCCTTCCCCTTTTCCTTGTTGCCTTCTCCCTTGGCCTGAGATTATCCAGCTTCCGGAACATACACTCCCCTGCTGACATAATCGCCCTTGCCCCCGGGATTGTACTCTTTGCAATTGTCCTCTTTCTTGTTTATATCCTGGTGGTGACTACAATAGGCCTCTTCGTCTTTTCCGGTAGTGCAGGGGTACTTTCAAGAACGGTCATGGATGAAGACAGGAGGTTTGCCCTGGGTCAGTTCTTTTCCGAGGCAAAGAGGCTTTTCATCCCTGTACTTTCCTATACCGCACTGGTTGGGCTGGTTGCGATCCTCATGGTGGGCATCTTTGTTATCTTTTTGTTTGCACTTCCTGTGGCATCTGCTGTGCTCGGTGGGATATCCCGTATTACATCCTCTCTGGTCACGGCCTTGCTGTCATTGTTCATCTTCTCTGTATTCATCATGGTCATACTTTTCCTCCTTGCCCTCATGCTTTTCGGGGTTGCCCGTATAGCTTTCAGGGGTGGAGGAAGTGTTGCCACCCTGCGTGAAGTAACAGGGTATCTTTTTAAGAGACCCCTCTCCTTTGCGGTATATGTGATAGCGGTTCTTCTGTACCTTATTGTAAACATACTTGCAGTGCTCCTGGGTATGCCTTTCCAGTCAGTCCGGGGTGGAATGGGTGTGATCCTGTCACTTCCCCTGCAGCTCCTCTATTATGCCTTCCAGAGCTATACAGGGTTATGGATTCTGTCGGTAGTTCTGTTATACTATTACAGAACAGAGATAAAACACCCGGAAGGGGTGGAGACAGAAGGCACCTTGGTCAATGAAGAGTGATTTCTGGGAACGTTTTTCAAGAAACAGGCTTGCCTTTGCAGGCAGTATTCTTGTGGGGATTCTCTTTGTAGTTGCAATCCTTGCGCCCTATATTGCCCCCTATGAATATGATTATATTGACAGGAACCATATCCTTGAACCACCCAGCAGGGAGCATCTTCTTGGCACCGATGACCTTGGCAGGGATGTACTGAGCAGGGTTCTCTATGGTGCGAGGGTCTCTCTCGCAGTGGGCTTTGTTGCAGTGGGCCTGTCCACATTGATCGGAATAATACTCGGGGCCTTTGCCGGATACTATGGAGGCGTGATTGACAGGGTCATCATGCGATTTGTGGATGTTATGCTCTCAATCCCCACATTCTTTCTTATCCTCACGGTGATCGCCTTTGTAGGGCCAAGCATATGGAATATAATGATCATCATCGGGCTCACCTCCTGGATGGGTGTTGCCAGGCTTGTGAGGGCAGAGTTCCTCAGCCTGAAAAACAGGGAGTATGTGCTTGCTGCCAGGGCGATAGGCGCCTCTGATCTGAGGATAATCTTCAGACATATGCTTCCCAACAGCCTTGCCCCGGTGATTGTCAATGCAGTGCTGGGAGTGGCCTCTGCTGTGCTTGTTGAGTCATCACTGAGTTTCCTCGGCCTGGGTGTACAGCCCCCGAAGCCAAGCTGGGGTAATATCCTTACCCTTGGAAAGGCGAATATTGAGATAGCATGGTGGCTTTCCCTTTTCCCCGGGCTCTGTATCCTCATCACTGTGCTCTCATACAATCTCCTTGGCGAGGGGCTCAGAGATGCCCTTGATCCAAGACTGAGGGAGAGGCGATGAAGGAGATACTTCTGCTTTTTGACATTGATGGCACCCTGATTGATTCTGGCGAGGCAGGCTCACGGGCCCTTGACAGGGCCTTTGAGGAGCTTTTCGGGATCAGAAATGCCTTCAGATCCATCCAGATGGCTGGTAAGACAGACACGCAGATTATCAAGGAGGCCCTCGGTTTCCACGGGATTGGTAACGGAATGCACCAGATAAAGAGGTTCGTATCACGATATGTGGAGCTGTTAAAGGTTGAGATTGAGAATCCACGGAGAAGACTGAAGCCCGGTGTTGCCTGGATACTTGAGTATTTTAATTCCATGGGACTGCCGATGGGGCTGCTCACAGGCAATATTGAAGAGGGTGCACGCATAAAGCTCGGCCCCTTCGGAATCAACCACTACTTTCCCGCCGGCGCCTTTGGTAGTGACCATGAAGACAGGGACAAGCTTCTCCCCATTGCTGTTGAGAGGTTTTCCCGTCTGGGTATTGACCTGCCACCGGAGAGATGCATTATAATTGGCGATACGCCAAGGGATGTACGGTGTGCAAAGGTTCACGGTGCAAGGGCTGTTGCCGTTTCCACAGGGCCATACGATACAGATACCCTCATGGCAACAGATGCCGACCTTGTAGTTGAAACCCTTGAGGACAGAAAAAAGATTGTAGAGTTTTTAAAGTCCCTCTGAGAGAGATATGGAAGAGGTTGAGCTCCTGTTAAAAGAGGCCAGAAGGGCCATGAAAAGGGCTGTTGCACCCTGCTCAAACTTCAGGGTGGGCGTGGCCCTGCTGGGAAGAGAGAGGGTTTATACAGGGTGTAATGTTGAAAACCCCTCCCTCATGCTGAGCGAGTGTGCCGAGAGGGTTGCCATACTCAAGGCGGTCTCAGAGGGTGAGAAGCAGATAAGGGCATTGATGATAGTATCCTCTGACAATGACTACTGCTATCCCTGTGGTTCATGCAGACAGCTCATATTTGAATTTGCACCCGAGGCTGACATCTACATAGCATCCCGGAGGGGTATAAGGAAGTACACCATCAAGGAACTACTACCCTTTGGTTTCAGGAGGGAGTTGTGAGTATTCTTACACCCAGGGGGTTTCTCTTTTCCGTCACAGAGGCAGGCATAAAGTACAGTGGCAGGAATGACATGGCACTGATATGTTCTGAAGGGGATGCAACTGTCTCGGCTCTTTTCACCAGAAACAGGGTAAAGGCTGCCCCCGTGATCCTGGACAGGGCACGGCTCAGATATGCCAGGACAGCAAGGGCCATAGTGGTCAACAGCGGTAATGCCAATGCCTGCACAGGCAGGAGGGGGCTGAGGGATGCAGAGAGGATCTGTGCTGAGGTGGCAAAGGGGCTGTGTATCAGGCAGAGGGATGTCCTTGTCTCATCAACAGGGGTGATCGGCACCCCCATGCCAATGGAGAGGGTAATATCTGGTATCAGGGGGCTTGTGGAGAACCTCGGGAAGAGCTCAATTGAGGATGTGGCCTCAGCCATAATGACCACCGATACCTTTCCAAAGGCTGCCTCCAGAGAGATCAACAGAGGAAACATAAAGGGTAGGATAGCAGCAGTTGCAAAGGGTGCGGGGATGATAGCACCTGATATGGCCACGATGCTCTGTTTCATCATCACAGACCTTGCAGTGGAGTACAGGGCGCTCAAGGCTGCCTTGAAGGATGCCGTGGGCAGGACCTTCAACCTTCTCACTGTTGATGGGGAGATGAGTACCAATGACAGTGTCTTCATAATGGCCAATGGCGCTGCGGGGAACAGGCCGATCACCCATGGGGGGCGTTATTTCAACACCTTCGGAGAAACTCTCTTTGACCTTTGCGATGAACTGTCACGGATGATCGCCCGTGATGGTGAAGGCGCCACCAGGCTACTGATCATAAAGGTAAAAAGAGCCTTAACACGCAGGGATGCCAGGGTTGCAGCACTGAAGGTGGCCAACTCTCCCCTTGTCAAGACCGCCATTTATGGTAATGATGCAAACTGGGGCAGGATCATGGCCTCTGTGGGTTCCACAGGCATAAGATTCTCCGAGGAAAAAGTGAGCATAAAGATAAACGGCATTGAGGTGGCACGCAGGGGTTGCTCAACAGGCAGGGATAGCATTGCCAGTGAGGCAATGAAGACAGAGGAGGTGGTCGTTGAGATTGACCTTGGGGCCGGAAGGTATGAAGAACGTGTCTATAGCTGTGACCTTACAGAGGGATATATAACCATTAATGCGGAGTACAGGACATGAGTGTACTGGAAAGACTGAGGGAGCTGGGCCATACACTTCCAGAGCCGCCAGGACCGGCAGGCTCCTATGTGCCAGCCCTGAAAAGCGGGGAGATGCTCTTTCTGAGTGGCATTCTTCCCTTCAGTGGTGGAAGGCTTCTTTATGAGGGAGTGGTTGGGGATGAACTTGATCTGGAGAGCGGCCAGAGGGCAGCCCTGCAGGCTGTGCTGAACGGTCTCGCCATTGTGGAGGCATCGGTCGGGCTGGACAATGTGGCAAGGGTGGTGAGAATGAACGGTTATATTGCCTCTGCGAGGGGATTCTACAGGCAACCTGATCTGTTGAACCCTGCCTCTGAACTCCTCAGGGAGATCTTCGGTGAGGGTGGTGTCCATACAAGGATAGCAGTGGGTGTTTATTGTCTGCCCCTGAATTCTCCTGTGGAGCTGGATTTTATTTTCCAGCTAAAGGGTTAGTTCTGGAGGGACAGACTCAGGCCATATCCCACGTCTATGAGAAAGCCCTGTCCCTTGAGGTTCAGCATCTCAATGAATGCCTCAACCACAAAGGGGTCAAACTGCCTGCCAGCGCCCTTCTTCAGCTCCTCAATTGCCCTGGAGTAGGGCAGTGCCCTTCTGTATGGCCTGTCGGTAAGCATTGCATCAAAGGTATCCACCACGCTCAGGATTCTTGCCTTCAGGGAGATCTCCTCTCCTGCAAGGCCATAGGGGTAGCCGCTTCCATCATACCGTTCATGATGCTGTATTACCGTGGTCTTGACACCTTCAAGGGTGTCAACAGGTCCGAGTATCTCCTCACCGATCAGGGGATGTGCCTTTACAAGGCTGAACTCAAGGGTGGTCAGCTTTCCTTCCTTGTTCAGGATATTGGAATCAATACCGATCTTGCCAATATCATGGAGTATGGAGGCATGCTCAAGTATCTCAAGCTCCCTGTAATCAAGGCCTATATGCCTGCCAAGCTCTGTGGCCAGTATCCTGACCCTCTCTGAATGCCCCTTTGTATAACGGTCATTTGCCTCAAGGGCATTAACAAGGGCCTGTATCGTTGCAAAGTAGTTGGTCTTGACCTTTTCGTACAGCCAGGCATTCTCAATGGCAACCATTGCCTGATTGGCCATGGTGGAGAGTATCTCAAGCTCGTTCTCTGTGAACTGGCTCCCTGAGGGATCATTCTCAAGAAAGATGGCCCCCACGATCTGATTCTTCATCTTCAGCGGGACAGCCATTGCTGTCTTGGCAGAGCCATTTCCGTTGCTCATAAGCATGGGACGCCCATGGGAGAGGAGTTTCTTGAGATAACCTCCGAACTCTATGGTGATATCCTGCGCCTTTTCCACACCGTAGCCTTTTGTATATTTCAGAGAGCAGATGTCTTCATCGTTTCTCATCAGATGTATTACACCCCTTTCAGCACCGATGAGTTCTGTCGTGGTCTTTATGATCAATCTCATGAGTTCATCCGACTCAATAACGCTGCTCAGCACCCTGCCCACCTCGTTTATCCTTTTTAGACGATCAACCATGCCGGAGAGCTGGACATTCTTTGCCTTTATCTCTTTTGAAAGGGTCAGGATCGCCTTGTTGGCTGTCTCAAGCTCCTTGATCTTGAACTCAAGCTGGCTGTTCAGTTCTTCAAGTTTTCTCTTGTGTTCAAGTTCTGTTCTCATCTTTGTGAGTTCCCTTTCCTTCCGGAGGTTCTTGTCATAGAGGTTCTTGACCTCGGTGATCATCCTGTTGAATGACGAACCTATAATACCAAGCTCGTCTGCAGTGTCCACATCCACCCTTGCATCAAGATTTCCTCCCTCAATATCCCTGATGGTCCTCAGCAGTTTCTCAAGGGGGGTAAGGATAAACCGGGTAAGAAGTATGCTAAGGGTGATGCTTATGGTTATGAGGGCAGCAAGATTCACGAACAAAAGGAACCGCTTGAATGATATTATTGAGGATCTGTACCTACCGAAGTCCATTACAAGTTCAATCACACCGTTGACCTTTGACCCCCTGTCATGGCATCCAAAACACTCGGGTCGGTTCTTTATGACCTTGTAGCTGTATATGGAATCATCCCTGATAAAGGATTTCTCAAGGTTCAGTCTGCCGAAGTTTATGAAGTTCCTGGAGAAGACCCCTATCTCTTTCTGTTTTTTTGATTTAAGGATCTCACCGTTGTTTGAGAGGATCCTGAGATCCATGATATCCCTGTTTTTGCCGATATTCATTATGATGTTCTGGACCTCATCGCTGTCGCCGATCTTCATGGCAGAGGCGATGCTGCTCTCAACCAGTTTGTTGATCACTTCTGCATCTGCAAGCTTTTCATTGACCAGCCTCTCCTCCTGTACCTTCAGAATCACCAGTGTTACGATGCTGAAGGTAAGGAGCACAACAAGTGCTATTATAGCTATTATTTTGGCCTTTACTATCATGACAGTGTTATCCGATTTTCATATTAGCAATAATTGTACCATTTTTTTTAACAAAAATTCTTTATTTTCAGCATTTTTTCAATGTCTTTACTGTCAGGGATGGGTTATTTCACGCAGTGTGGTTGAAAATACGCAACAAGATGGTTGAAGAAACTTCTGTACGGCAGGGGATTTTGCTTGAAAAAATGGGATGGATTCAGTTAATTTATTCTGTCATCAAGTTGAACAATATTTTATCTGGGAGGCGAAGATATGGCGAAAAAGTATGTATACTACTTCGGAGGAGGAAAGGCAGAGGGTAATGGACAGATGAAGGACCTCCTTGGAGGCAAAGGGGCGGGACTTGCCGAGATGACAAACCTTGGAATTCCCGTGCCTCCAGGCTTTACAATCACCACAGAGGCATGTAACGAATACTTTAAAAATGGTGGGAAGTACCCGGATGGTCTGTGGGAGCAGGTTCTGGAGAACCTGAAAAAGATAGAAAAGGAGATGAACCTGAAGTTTGGTGATCCTGAGCGTCCCCTTCTTGTTTCCGTCCGTTCAGGGGCAAAGTTTTCCATGCCGGGCATGATGGATACGGTACTGAACCTTGGCCTAACTGATAAGACCCTCCAGGGATTAATCAAGATGACCAATAACGAACGTTTTGCCTATGATGCATACAGACGTTTTATTACCATGTTTTCATCCATAGTTATGGGTATTGACAGGATGAAGTTTGAGGAACTCCTTGAGAAGAAGAAGGAGGAGGTGGGTGCCAGATACGACTCCGACCTCAGCGCTGAGGATCTGAAGGAGCTTGTAGAGGAGTACAAGAAGCTCTACAGGAAGGAGATCAGACAGCCCTTCCCTGATGATCCCTATGAACAGCTCAGAATGGCCATAAATGCGGTGTTCAACTCATGGAACGGTGAGAGGGCAAAGACCTACAGGAGACTTCACGGAATTCCCGATGATCTCGGCACGGCAGTCAACGTGTGTACCATGGTCTTTGGTAACATGGGGGATAACTCGGGCACAGGCGTGGCCTTCACAAGGGACCCTTCCACCGGGGAAAAGAAGTTTTACGGCGAGTGTCTTATGAATGCCCAGGGTGAGGATGTTGTCGCGGGTATAAGGACACCCCTGCCTGTTGAAAAGCTGAAGGAGAAGGTCCCCGAGGCTTATGAGGAGCTGATGGAGATATACAAAAAGCTTGAGAACCACTATCGTGACATGCTTGATATAGAGTTCACCATCCAGGAAGGCAAGCTCTACATGCTCCAGACCCGTGTTGGTAAGAGGACAGCCAGGGCTGCCCTGAAGATCGCCATTGATATGGTCAATGAGGGGCTGATTGACAAGAAGACCGCTGTGATGAGGGTTGACCCTGAGCAGTTAGACCAGCTTCTTCATCCCATGATTGATCCGAAGGCCAAGGCAAAGAAGATCGCCAAGGGGCTGCCAGCCTCACCCGGAGCAGCCGTTGGAAAGGCTGTCTTCACAGCTGCTGATGCAGAGAAATGGGCACAGAAGGGTGAGAAGGTCATACTTGTCAGGCTCGAGACCTCACCTGAGGATATAGGTGGAATGCATGCTGCCCAGGGTATCCTTACGGCACGGGGTGGTATGACCTCCCATGCGGCTGTGGTAGCACGTGGTATGGGCAAGCCCTGTGTGGCAGGCTGTGGTGATCTCAATATCAATGAAAAGAAGAAGTTCTTTACTGTGAAGGATATAAAGGTGAAGGAGGGTGATTATATCACCATTGATGGCTCTACCGGTGACGTGATGCTGGGCCAGGTCTCCCTTGTTCAGCCACAGATGACAGGTGACTTTGCTACATTCATGCAGTGGGTTGATGAGTTCAGGGATATGGGGGTTCGTACAAATGCAGACACACCCAAGGATTCAAAGGTGGCAAGGAAGTTTGGAGCCGAGGGCATAGGACTCTGCAGGACAGAGCATATGTTCTTTGAGGGGGAGAGGATAAAGGCGGTTCGTGAGATGATACTCTCCGATGATGTGGAGGCCAGGAAGAAGGCACTGAAGAAGATACTGCCGATGCAGAAGAAGGACTTCAGGGGGATTTTCAGGGCCATGGATGGTCTTCCCGTCACGATAAGGCTCCTTGACCCACCGCTGCATGAGTTCCTGCCCCATTCCGAGAAGGAGCTGAGAGAGCTTTCAAAGGAGATGAATGTTCCCCTGAAGATACTCAAGGAACGCAACCAGGCACTCCATGAGTTCAACCCCATGCTGGGACACAGGGGCTGCCGGCTTGGTTTGACCTATCCCGAGATCTACGAGATGCAGGTAAGGGCCATCATGGAGGCTGCCTGTGAGGTGAAAAAGAGGGGTATTGATGTAAAACCGGAGATAATGATACCCCTTGTGGGCCATGTCAACGAGATCAGGATGATGTATGAACTTGTGGATAGAACAGCCAGGGATGTGATCAAGAGAAAGAAGGTGGATGTGGATTACCTGATAGGCACAATGATAGAGCTGCCAAGGGCTGCAATAACTGCTGATGAGATAGCCCGGTATGCACAGTTCTTCTCCTTCGGTACAAACGACCTGACCCAGACCACATTCGGCCTGAGCCGTGATGATGCTGGCAAGTTCCTGCCCTTTTATGTGGAGAACAAGATATATCCCGAGGATCCATTTGTGAGTATTGATACCAATGGCGTTGGTGAACTTGTGAAGATCGGCATTGAGAGGGGCAGGAAGACAAGACCCGAGCTCAAGGTGGGTATCTGTGGTGAGCATGGAGGTGACCCAAAATCCGTTGAGTTCTGCTATAATGTAGGCATGGATTATGTGAGCTGTTCCCCCTTCAGAGTGCCTATCGCCCGTCTTGCTGCTGCCCAGGCAGCCCTCAGGAAACAGATGGGTGATATGAGTAAATCAACTGTATGAGGAAAGGAGGTAGTAATGAAGAGAGGCCTTATTTTGTTAACTTTAATACTTGGTTTGACGGTTACAGGATGTGCTACAAAGGAGTATGTGGCCAAACAGATTGAACCTGTCAGTCAGAAGGTGGACAGCCTTGATCAGAGGATCTCCGGGCTTGAAGGCAAAGTATCGGCACTTGAAAACAAGGTGAACAGCCTCGCAGATACATCCGCAGATGTGCAGAACCTCAAGGAAGAGGTGGCAAGGATAAAGTCTATGGTGGAAGAGGCGAAGATGGCTGCCTCCAGGGCAGAGGCCAAGGCTGATGAGGCGCTTGACAAGGCAGAATCAGCCCTGAGAAGGGCAGAGGCCTGTCTCAATAAAACCCTGAAGAAATAACCACAGAATAATTATTATGGATAAACAAAAAGGGAGACAGATACTGTCTCTCTTTTTTTATGGGTGGTTCATTACTGTACGGCAAACATTGAAAGTTATAGCAATGGCAAGGGGTACTGATTTTTCGTCTCATTCTCGCAGGCCCTCCATGGCCTGCTCCGAGGTAATTTTGCCCGGCTGCCCTCACGGCAGCCACTATAGCAAAATTAAATCCGCTCAAAATCAATACCCCTTGCCCTATATTATTGTCTCTGGTGAATTTTTATTGGACACTGTTGTGGTTGGTTAATGATTTATGACAGATCTCTCTTCAGAACAGAAAAGATGGCGCTTTGCCATTGACAGGGGTGGCACCTTTACGGATGTGATAGGTGTTGACCCGGAAGGCAGGTTCCATACACTGAAACTGCTCTCCTCATCTCCGCTTTACAGTGATCCTGCTGTTGAAGGAATCAGGAGGATATTGAATACAGGAAAAGATACCACCCTCTCATCAGACCTCATTGAATCGGTAAGGCTTGGCACTACTGTGGCAACAAATGCCCTGCTTGAGCGAAAGGGCGGAAGAACCCTGCTGGTTACAACAAAGGGGTTCAGGGACCTTCTTGAGATAGGCTACCAGAGCCGTGATGATATATTTGCACTGTGTATCAGAAAGCCTGAGACACTCTACAGTGATGTGATTGAGGTGGAAGA
>DROX01000157.1 GCA_011321725.1 Nitrospirota bacterium
AAAAGAATTACATTCTGGATAATATAAAAAGGGAGGATATAGACGATATTGTATCAATTATTCCTCCTTTTTATACATATAATGCGGAATTGAGCTGCAACCGCAGGCGGTGCGTCAGTTATTTTGCGAATGCCTGCATTCGCTATATTAGCACCGACAAGGCGACAGCCCCGAAGGGGTTGTCTTTCATATTTCCCATCCGTTACTAAAAACATTCTATACCAAAAGGTGTTTTGTGTCAAGGGCAATGTGGGGATGTTAAAATACAAATAGACTGTCGGATCAAAGCCTTACTATGAGCCCAATCAGGTTGAGGACAGGCTTGAAAGGAGGCTGAGGATATTATAAAGACACCTCACTGGTGGTGGAAAGGCCCAAATGAAAGACAGAATCCTCCATACAATAAAACAGATAGAAGGCTACAGGGATGGTGTAGAGTTCTATGAAAACCTCTGTAAGACCGCGGAGTTCATAAAAGAGGAGTTTAAAACCCTGGGTTTTACAGTACAGACCGATGATTTTGAACTTAAAGGCAGAAAATATTCAAATATTATTGCCACAAAGGATGGAGTCAGTCATGGCAAGGACTGGATACTCATTGGCGCCCATTATGATGCTGTGCATGGAAGCCCGGGCGCAGATGACAATGCCTCTGGTGTAGCAGTGATGCTTGAGGTTGCAAGAGCACTGGGTCCAAAGCCATCACTGATGTTTGTAGCCTTCACCCTTGAGGAGCCACAACTGAATACCGTTGAGTTCCTGATCGGCAGCAAACACTTTGTAAAGGAGATGACCGGCAGGGGGCTGGGCTTCAGGATAGCCCTTATCCTTGAATCGGTTGGCTACATAAGCCACAGACCTGATAGCCAGATTCTCCCGCCCTTTGTGAAGGCTCCCAGAGTGGGTGATTTCATAGGGCTTGTGGGCAACAAAAAGGCTATTGCTGTCATGGAAAAGTTTAAAGATACTGCCTCAAGATACGTACCAGGGCTGAAGGTGGTTACCTACAAGGCCCCCCTGAAAGGCTATCTGCTACCAGAGACACGGTTCAGTGATCACGCACCGTTCTGGGATGCAGGGTTTCCGGCTATTATGATTACCGACACAGCCATGTTTCGCTATCCCTATTACCATACGGAATATGACAGGGCAGAGCATTTATCACCGGATTTCATGGAACAGATTGCAATGGCATTAATTAAGATCATTGAAGAGCTCATACCTGCCCAAGATAAGTCTCTACCAAGGCAGAGTCAGGAGTCCTCGTAGGTTATACCCTCTTCTTCCAGCTTCTGAACTATCTCCTGGATCAGGTTCATGGAGTCAAGGGCCGCCTCTTCATCTATCTTCTGGATTGCATAGCCCGCGTGGACAAGCACATAATCACCCTCTTTTGCCTCCTCAGGTAGCAGTATGAGGCTCACCTCTCTCTGTGCACCCATCACATCAACACGGGCATTAAACCCGTTGATCTCTACAATCCTTGATGGCACGGCAAGACACATGTACAATCACCCCTTCATTACCGTGTAATAGCTTACCCGGTCGTTCTTCTCTGTCAATTTTACCCCCCACTGCCTTAATATTTCAACTGATGCATCAACAAGTCTTTCAAGATTCTCCTCAACCTCTCCTGTAAGTCCATAACCTGTATCAATACTCTGGGGCTGTATACCCACAAGGTGTATCTCCTCTGCAAGTACACCCATAAGCCTGCCAGCACCTATGAGATCAGGCAGTGCTATCTGATGCACGGAAAGCTTCGTTGCAAAGTAATCAGGAATCTCATCCTTTGTAAGATGGCCCACAAAACCCGGTGGTTTTCCAAAATTCACCGCATCAATGAAGAGTATCTTTTCCTTTCCCTCAACAAAGGGAAGGAGTTCCAGTCCCTTGGTGCCGCCGTCAATCAGTTCAACATCCTCAGGTATATGATAGCGTTCTTTGAGAATCCTCAGGGCGAATATTCCTGCTCCGTCGTCACTCATCAGGATATTTCCGATACCAATGACAGCTATTTTGTTTTTTTCTTTCATATTATTTTATTCGTTATTATGTGTCCAGACAAAAAAATCACAGAGGCACAGATAAGGAGGTATGGCTTTATGTTTTGTGCCTCTGTGTCTTTCCCTCTTGGGGGCATCATTTTTGATGCCCTCGGGTTTTATTCCCATTCCTTACCAGTAACAAACTTGAATCCACTGAAGATAGAGCCCATCAGGCCGTTACGTTCCCTGCTATCCAGGTACCAGCCTATATAGATATGAGCCAGGGCAAAGGCCAGTATGAGATACATACCTAAGTGGTGGAAGAGCCTGATGGTCTGCAGATGCATCACCCCTGTGAGCCAACCGCCAAGAATTACCCAGAGAGTACCATGCTGAACAAGATTATAAAGGGCAAAACCGGAGATGATCTGCCACACAAAGAGGGCGAAAACAAAGAGGTAGGTAAATCCGGCAAGGGCTGTATGTCCCACTGCATAGGGTGGCTTGCGACGTACAAAGAGGTAAAATTTCAATGTATCTCCAAGGTCACGCCACTGTCTGCCAGTGTGAGGGATCAGGGCACCCCATCTGCTATACCTGTTACCCACAAAGGCCCAGTAGAACCTCAGCACCACCGAACAGAGAAATGTATATCCAGCCACAAAATGGATAAACCTCATCCACCCCATAATGTACTGCTTTGAGGAAACAGCATGGATAAAGGGGGCACCGATATAAAAGCCTGTCACAGAAAGGGCCAGTATGCAGAGCACATTTATCCAGTGGGTGAGTCTCACGGGAAACTCCCAGGCATAAACCCTCTTTCTCTCAGCCGCCATTAGAGACCTCCTTTCCCCATCATACTATCTTTATCCTTGTTACCTCGTTGCCATCTGCATCAACTACATGAACAGCGCAGGCCATACAGGGGTCAAAGGAGTGGACAGTCCTGAGTATCTCAACTGGTTGTTCAGGGTCCTCAACAGGCGTTCCTATAAGGGCAGCCTCATAGGGTCCACGCTGACCCTTGGCATCCCTTGGGGAGCCATTCCATGTGCTTGGAACCACGATCTGGTAGTTATCAATCTTGCCGTCTTTTATTTTGACCCAGTGGCCAAGGGCACCCCTTGGTGCCTCGTGGAAGCCGTAACCCTGTGCCTCACGTGGCCATGTAGAGGGATCCCAGCGCTCGTTGTTGTGTATCCTGTAGTCACCCTTTTTCATGTTGGCAGCCAGTTCATCAAGCCACACAGGGAGCATCTCGGCTGTCACAAGTGTCTCAATACCACGTGCCGCTGTCCTTCCGAGTGTGGAAAAGAGTACGGCAGGCCCAACATTTAGTTTCTTCAGCACATACTGGACCACCTCCTGGACCCTCTTGTGCCCTGAGGCGTATGCAACAAGCATCCTTGCAAGGGGCCCTACCTCCATGGGTCTGTCTTCATATCTTGGTGCCTTGAGCCAGGAGTATTTCTTGTCAGTATCAAGGAACTTGTACGGAGGCTTTGGACCTGTGTATTTGTAATTTGTTACGCCATCCCAGGGATGTCTTGCCTTGTCATCACCGTCAGGATACTCATACCATGAGTGGGTCACATACTCTGTGATTTTTTTATGGTCTACAGGATGCACCTTGGAGAGGTCCTTGTTAAGTATGATACCCCTCGGGAAGTAGAGGTTTTCCGTGTTGCTCCTGGTGTCCTGCTCAAATACACCATAGGCAAGATAATTGCCCACACCTGCTCCATAGGCTGCCCAGTCCTTGTAGAAGGAGGCCACCGCAAGGAGGTCAGGGATATAAACCTTCTGCACAAACTCCAGTGCCTTCTTTGCAAGGCCACTTATAAAGGCGATGCTATCAGCATTAAGGGCATTCTGGCTATTCGGGTCTATAGGCACAGCCATCCCACCCACAAGGTAGGTCTGCAGATGAGGGTTCTTGGCACCCAGTGTAGCATGGATCTTGATAACATCCCGCTGCCAGTCAAGGGCCTCAAGGTAGTGGGCAACAGCCATGAGGTTCGCCTCAGGAGGTAACTTGTATGCCTTATGACCCCAGTATGCATTGGAGAAAGGCCCTATCTGGCCACTCTCAACAAAGGCCTTGAGCCGATCCTTCACACTCTTGAAATAGGCAGTGGATGAGTTGTGCCAGTCGGAGATGGACTGGGCAAGCTGGGATGTCCTGGCCGGGTCAGCCTTCAGTGCGCTTACTATATCAACCCAGTCAAGGGCATGGAGGTGATAGAAATGTATCACATGGTCCTGGACATACTGGATGCCAGTGATAAGGTTTCTTATGATCCTTGCATTATCAGGGATTGTAATGTTTAATGCATTCTCGACCGCTCTCACCGAGGCGGTTGCGTGAACCGTGGTTCAGACGCCTCATATCCTCTGGGCAAAGTACCATGCATCCCTTGGGTCACGTCCTTTGAGGATGATCTCAATACCCCTGAACATGGTACTTGCGCTCCATGCATCAACAACCCTGCCACCCTCAACCTTTGCCTCAATCCTCAAGTGACCCTCAATCCTTGTTATCGGATCAATTGCTATCTTTGCCATTTGCACCTCCAGAATATATTGATTATTTTTTACTGGTTATTAGTTATAGGGTAACAGCCACATTGATTATCTGTTTTTTATTCCTCTTCCTTCTCCTTACGGCCGCCTGACAGCACCCTGCCAATACCGTGGGCAACAATGGCAGCACCGGTGACAGCCGCCAGCCCTGCACCAACCTTGTCAGCTGTCTTTTCAACACCAAACCCGGGTACCTTGGGAAGCCGCTTATAGAAGGGTGTCATCTTGTCCCAGAATGCTGGCTCAGCACAACCTACACATCCATGACCTGCCCCAACAGGCCAGTTGACACCCTCATTCCACCTTATGCGAGGACAGTTCTGGAATGTCTCAGGCCCCTTACAGCCCATCTCATAGAGACACCAGCCCTGGCGATGCCCTTCGTCACCCCACTGCCGTACAAACTGGCCAGCATCAAAGTGGGCACGACGCTCACAGTTGTCATGTATCCTCTTGCCATATGCAAAGAGGGGTCTTCCAAGGTTGTCAAGGGGAGGAAGTGTACCGAATGTCAGAAAATGTACTACTGTGGCAGTGAGGTTCTCCACGTTCATGGGACAGGCAGGGAGGTTCACAACGGTAATTCCGGGCACTGCATCCTTTACGCCTATCGCACCTGTGGGATTTGGTGCAGCAGCAGGCAGACCTCCATAGGCTGCGCATGTTCCGGCTGCTATGGTAACCATTGCATTGCTACATACCTCTTTTACGATATCAATGGCAGATCTTCCACCGATACAGCAATAAACCCCTCCATCCTTAACAGGGATTGAGCCTTCCACAACAGCAATGTACTTGCCCTTTTTATTCTTTACCACATCGTACAGTGACTTCTCTGCCTGATGACCTGCAGCAGCCATGATGGTCTCATGGTACTCCACATCCAGGACATCAAGCACCAGGCTGCCCACAGTTGGCTTGGTTGCCCTGAGAAGGGATTCGGTGTTGCCGGCACAATCCTGAAACTCAAGCCATACAAGCACGGGTTTTTCCTTTTTCTCAAGTGCTTCGGCAATCCTTGGGGTTAGGCTTGCAGGCAGTGCCAGGGTTGCAGCCATTACTGAACAGAAGCTGAGAAAATCTCTTCTTGAGAGCCCCCTCTTTAAGAGGCTTTCATAAATAGAGCCTCTCCCAGGGGCACCCGTCCCCGAAGCATTTCCCATAAAAACCTCCCTTCTTAAGTTGGAATTACTAAGTTATCTGTAAGTTGTCCCTTCTGCAACTACATTTTCTCACAAAAAGTCTTAATTGTCAAGATATTTTTTAACAATCCAGAAAGGGGATTTTTGCAATATTTATACCTGCAAAGGATACAGCTCCTGAAAGAGGCAGGATTCCTCAACTATTTTCTAACTTATTGATATTAAAAAGAAAATATCTTGTTACCTCCTGTCAGGATCTGCTACACAACAGAAAATGAATATCTTCTATCTGCAGGAATGTATACTGGAAGGATACATTGTGTAGTTATGTAACACAGCCTGGTTGAAGGACCTTCAGGACCTCCTCGGGTATCCTCACGGGTCTCATACTTCCGGAAACAGAGGCTATCTTCACATTACCGCTGACGATAAGCTCTGATGTCTGTTTTCTTCTCACCCGGTGTCTGAAGATGATGGAGGCATACCCTATCTCCTCAACTGTGGATTCCACGATCAATGTATCAGCAAACCTGCCGGGACTGTGATATTTGACCTCTGCTGAAACAACCACAAAGTAAACCCCCCTGTCCATGAGTTCCTTGAGAAAGACCCCTCTCTTTTCCAGGAATTCCGTTCTTGCCCTCTCAAAATACTTCAGATAGTTGGCATAGTAGACAACCCCGCCACAATCGGTATCCTCGTAGTATATCTTTACCTCAAGGATATCTTTATTGATTGCCATCTTCTCCTTACAGGTCCATATGTTTTGTTTCCCTATCATTACCTGACACTACCGATCTCCTCCGGTAAGGAATCGTATGATATCATTATAGATAGCAAAGGCCATCAGGGCTATCAGTATGGCAAGCCCTATCCTCTGGATAATAAGCATGGTCTTTTCCTTCAATGGCCTTCCACGCAATGCCTCAATCATGTAAAACATGAGATGTCCACCATCAAGAATCGGGATGGGCAGAAGATTCAATATCCCGAGGTTGACACTCAGCAGTGCCATGAACATGAGATAGGGCAGTAGCCCCGCAGATGCAGCCTTGCCTGATTCGCTGATAATAGTGCCTGGTCCGGCAATGTTTTTAAGGGAGACCTCACCTGCGATGAGCATCTTTATGGTATCCACTATGAAAACACTCATCCTGTATGTTGCCACAAGCCCAAGCCAGGGGGCATCAATAATCCTTTTACCCTGTATCAATTGAAGTGGTGAGCCTGAGGTCTTCATGACCCCTATCCTCCCGATCTTGACAGGCTTGCCATCGGGGCCTTTGATCTCCTCCTCCTTCGGGGTTATCTGAAGGGTCACAGTCTTATCCCCCCTCTTCACAATGAACCGGAGTTTCTTGCCCGGGCTGCGGGATACAATCTCCACCATATCAAACCAGGTATCTATCTCCCTGTCATCTATCTTTATGACCCTGTCACCTGGTTTGAGTCCTGCGGCCTCAGCAGGATATCCCTGTTGTATCTTATCAATAAAGGGGAGGAAGTTTTTTGCATCCGGCACGGTGATAGGACTGCCAGTGGCAATCACACCGGTAAAGATTATGTATGTCAGAAATATATTGAAGAGTGGTCCTGCGAGAACTATCAAGGTCCGTTTGATAAGGGGCTGGGCGCTAAAGGCCCTTTCTCGTTCTTCCTCGGAGAATTCCTCCTCCGGTTCCTCGCCAAGCATCTTCACATAACCCCCAAGGGGGAATAAAGAGATGAGATACTCTGTCTCTCCTATTCTCCTGCCTACAACCCTTGGGCCAAAACCAAGGGAGAATTTCAATACCTTCACACCGGAGAGCTTGGCAACAAGGAAGTGGCCCAGCTCATGTGCAAATATAAGGATACCAAGCAATAATATGGCTGAAATTATCGTCACAAATCCTCCAGGATCTCCTTGAATTTAGCCCTTGCCCAGGCGTCTGCCATTAGGACATCTTCTATATCTACGAGGGGTGCTGGATTGTGGGCATCCATCACCTTTTTTATTATAACAGGTATATCTCTGAAAGTTATAGAACCTGAAAGGAAGGCATCCACTGCCATCTCATTTGCCGCATTCAGTACAGCGGGCATGCTCTCACCGGCCTTCACTGCATCGTAGGCATACTCAAGGCAGGGGAATGCCTCTGTATCGGGTCTGTCAAAGGTCAGGGTACCGATCTCCGGAAGACTGCAGGCAGGTATCACTGCATCAAGTCTCTCAGGGTATGACATTGCATAGGCAATAGGACCTTTCATGTCGGGCAGGGAGAGCTGTGCAAGCATTGAGCCATCTCTAAACTCTATGAGGGAGTGTACAATGCTCTGGGGATGAATAATCACATCAATCCCTTCCAGGGGGAAATCAAAGAGAAAGTGGGCCTCTATCACCTCAAGCCCTTTATTCATCAGGGTGGCAGAATCAATGGTTATCTTCCTGCCCATGCTCCAGGTGGGATGGTTAAGGGCATCTTCAGCAGTAATACTGCTGAAACTGTCAGGGCTCCTGCCATGAAAGGGACCACCTGAAGCGGTCAGGATTAGTCTTCTCACATCCTCCGTTGTCCTGTTTTCAAGACATTGAAATATTGCACTGTGTTCACTATCCACGGGGATAAGGGTTGCCTTGTGCTCTGAAACAGCCTTTTTTACAACAGGACCTGCCATTACCAGGGTCTCTTTGTTTGCAAGCCCGATGGTCTTACCCGCCCTGATTGCCTCGTAGGTGGGGATCAGACCGGCTGAGCCTGATATAGCGGAAACGACAAAGCCGGCATCCTCATGGGTTGCAACACGCACTATCCCTGCAGGACCGCTCAAGACCTCTGTCTTTTCCAGCCTTCGGGAAAGCTCCTGGGCAGCAGCTGTGTCGTACAGGGCAACAACCTCTGGTGCAAATTCCCTCACCTGCGATTCCAGCAGGTCAATGTTTCTGAAGGCTGCAAGCCCAACCACTCTGAACCTCTCAGGATAGTTCCTGACAATCTCCAGAGTGGAACATCCAATTGAACCGGTAGAGCCAAGTACAGATATATTCTTAACCATAGGAAGTATTACTTACGTATAGAATCTTGTGATTATGTAGACAACGGGTGTTGCAAAGATGATCCCGTCAAGTTTATCAAGTATGCCACCATGCCCTGGTATAAGGACACTGGAATCCTTAACCCCCGAGTCTCTTTTGAACATGGATTCAGAGAGGTCTCCTGTTATTGAGATGGATCCGATTATAATACCCGAGAGTATTGCAGAAATCAGCGTCATATGAGGAATGAGAAACATCTTTACCACGACAGATGCAACAAGACCTCCCAGGAGTGAACCGACGGCACCAACCACTGTCTTCTTGGGGCTCACTGCGGGAAAGAGTTTTTTCTTCCCCAGGTTCTTGCCAAAATAATAGGCAAAGCTATCAGCACCCCACACTGTGGCACCTGTATAGATAATCCATTCAGGCCCAACCATCCTTACAGGGATGAGAAGACTCAGGATGAAGGGCACATATATAAAACCAACCACAACAGGTGATATATCCTTTAATGTCCCCTCAGGGGAGTCCTTGATTGTGAAGAGCTTTATAAGGAGAACAAGGATAAAAAAGAAGATCAGAAAGAGGTAAATATCCCTGAAACCTATATAAAATAGAAATATAACGAGAAGACCTGAAAACAGACCAAACACCCTGAGCCCCCTCTGGACCCCGTACATTGCATAAAATTCAGCCTGTGCCATGGTCACCGCAAATGCAAGAAGACCAAGGAAAAAGACGTCAGGAAGCTTCATTATGTAGAGATACAGCAAGGGCAGAACCAGTATTGCAACAATCTCTCGCTTCCGCTTCACAGTCATGACCTTAGTGAGGCAGGCATTATGGCCCCGAATCTCCTTTCCCTTCTCTGGAACTCCTGTATTGCGTAAAAAAACTCCTCCTTTGTAAAATCCGGCCAGAGGGTTTCCGTAAAATAAAGCTCTGCATAGGCACCCTGCCATAGCAGAAAGTTGCTGAGCCTCATCTCTCCACTGGTCCTGATGATAAGGTCAACAGGTGGAAGGCCTGATGTGTCAAGATTTGAATCTATCAGTTGCTCGTTAACCTCCTCTGGTTTATAGCCCGCTGAGATGAGACCTCTTACAGCCCTTACTATCTCGTCCCTGCCACCATAACTCAGGGCTGTGACAAGGGTAAGCCTGCTGCCGGAGTGGGTACAGCTTTCCGCCTCCTCAATGATAGCCAGCACCTCTTCAGGCAGCCTTGACCTGTCACCAATCACCCTGAATCGTATCCCTCTGTTCAGAAGAGCAAAAAGCTCCTTTGAAAGGTAGACCTTCAACAGTTCCATAAGTGTTGAGACCTCTTCATCAGGCCTGCGCCAGTTCTCAACTGAAAAGGCATACAGTGTGAGGACATCTATGCCAATCTCAAGGGATGCCTCAATTATATCCTTTGTCCGCTCCGCACCTCTACGATGCCCTTCAACCCTGGGCAGACCACGCAGGTTCGCCCACCTGCCGTTTCCGTCCATTATGATACCAACGTGCCTTGGTAATCCCCCCACTATCTACCTCCCTCTCAATGAATATATAAACAGGTAATCAACAAAGGGGTTCTCTCCCTTGAGGATATTGCCTGCCTTTATCCCGAAAAGAGGCTTGCTTATTACAGCTATCTTGTCTCCAAAGATATAGTAGTCCTTCAACTCTCCAGGGATCTTATCAATTATTACGGACTGCTCAAGGGAGTACCCTGACGGCCAGAGGACGCGCACAGAGGAGCTTTTATAGCCCGCTGTCTCTGCCTTCTTAACCAGGGGCTCTCTCTTTACAATGAAAATCTCTTTCCCCTTCCTGGAGAGCCTGTCATAGATGCGTATCTTTTTTGGTTCAACAACAGGGGAAAACCTCTTCAGTGTAAACTCCCTTATAAAGCCACCAAGGTCTTCAGGGCTTCTCCAGAGGGTTAATCCATCCTTGTCCTTCAGATTGATAAAGTTGTCTTTGTCTATGAGGATATACATCTGCTCACCACTTCCATCCTTAAGAGAGACAAAATTATAGATATTTGCTCCCCCCGGAAGGCCCTTGAGATCCCCATCAAGGTGAAAGCCCTCGTTATAGCTTACCTTCCTCACCGGACCCTGAAACCCCTCCACAGGTGAAAATGCCTGGTACAGCAATCCTCCCCTGTATTTCCTGAGAAAGCCCCTCGTGCTCCAGAGTTCTTTAAACCCTTTATCTTCTACCCTGTAAACATAAGAGACAACCTCTCTGTCTTCCCCCTCACCGGAAAGGGTTGAGTCATCACTATCTGTCTCATCGGTCTCGTCCGAGATAGACGAGACAACCACCTCGTCACGGCCATCCTTATCAATATCTATCAGGTCCAGATACACGATTCTTTCGGTAGCATTGCCCTTCAGGAGATACAGAAAGGACAGATCTACATCATACTTGTATACATATACATCAACCCCGTCGGAGATCAGAAGATCCATTTCCTTGTTGCCGTCCACATCCCCCACAGCTATAAGTTCGGCATCAAAGGGCAGGTTGTAATTAAGCAACGGCTCATTTGTGCCGGCAAGCAGGAACTCGGCACCCTCCCTCAATGACCTTACATAGGAGGGATCAATCTCTACCGAGTCTGTACCGAAGATTGTACCGTCAGACCATATAAGCCTCTGGGTAAGTACTATCCTGTCATCAGATTCCCTGGAGTCCAGCGAGATGATGGCCTCTGCTTCTTTCTCACGGGCAAGCTCCACAAGCTCTTTTACGGAGAGGTTCTCTATTGGGGCATCCACAAGATCAAACTTGCCAGTTTTCTTCAGATCCTTGTAATAGGCATCACCAAGATAGTAATCAACGTTCTTGCTCTGATGGAAGAGCAGTCTTGTCTTGGTAAGGGAAGATACCTTTACAGTATCCCCTTTTTCTATGTTGCCCTGGAGTACCTTACAGAGGGATGTAGTATCATTGACAGTCGTTGCCTCAACAACCCCCCTGTACTGCTCAATCCTGCCAATGAACTCCCCTGTTACAGGATGATAAAAGGGGACCCCCTCCTTAAAGACCTTCAGCCTCAGTCCTTTCTTTACTCCCTTGTCACGGCCGATATCAATCTCTACCACATCACCCTTAACATCCAAGACCTTGCCTTTAAGTGGCTGGAAATAGGAGAGTGTCTTTTCCGTCAGTTCCCTGAAATGCTCATCTCCATAGACACTGGAGTTGAGAAACAAAAAAATAAAAAGTATCAGCGTAAGAAGTCTTTTCATTATCCTTTTTTCCTCTCCGGGTCTGATAATATAGCTTTTTATTATAACATAATGGTCTGATTTCAAATCCTCTTATTGTGTGCCCCCTGGACTGTAACTTGCATTAAGCCCTGGTATTTATATAAGATTAAAGTATGCTGACAATCCTTCAGAAATTCTTTGGCACAAAGAACGAGAGGGAACTGAAACGGCTCCAGCCTGTTGTTGAGAGGATAAACTCCCTTGAATCCGAGATCTCAAGGCTCACTGATGAGGAGCTGTCCAGGAAGACCCTTGAGTTCAAAGAAAGGCTTGAAAAGGGCGAATCCCTTGATGATCTTCTCGTGGAGGCCTTTGCCGTAGTGCGCGAGACATCAAAAAGGGTACTCGGAATGAGACACTTTGATGTACAGCTCATCGGTGGGATCGTGCTTCACGAGGGAAAGATTGCAGAGATGAAGACCGGTGAAGGTAAAACCCTTGTCGCAACCCTTCCGGTTTACCTCAATGCCCTTGAAGGCAGGGGGGTCCACGTGGTAACGGTGAATGACTATCTTGCAAAGAGGGATGCCCAGTG
>DROX01000158.1 GCA_011321725.1 Nitrospirota bacterium
CTCTGGGTGTATCTCCTCAACAAGGGAGAGGTCAAAAATCTCCTCTGCCGGGGGCAGCCTTTTAATATACCCAAGCTCCCTCATCCGTGCTCCAAGCCTCATGGTGCATTCAATGTAGGCCTCTGTAAGAGTAGCGCAGTAATGGGGGGAAATGCCCAGTGTGCCAAGGACAAAATCCCTATCCACCATCCCGAGAAGCCCTGAAATGGCAGAGGCCACCTCTGCTGTCTCCTTTCTCAGGAGCAGTGATGCCTTCTCATGGAGCTGCAGAAACAGCCTTATCTCATCCCTGTATCTCTCAAGCAGACCCTTATCAACAAGGATACCATAGCTTGGATTGTCAGGCCACAGCCGCTCAGGCGGGTATACAATCCTTCCACCACCGTAGTAGATAACAGCCTCTGCAAGGGCGGGCGTACCCACAACGGCATCCACACCGCCCTTCATAAAGGCCTCAAGCACCTCATCCGCCCAGGGCAGATTCACCACCTCCACAGAGACATCAAGTGAATATAGCAGGTCATTGATTATCAGGTCATGGATGGAACCCCTTCCAGGCACACCTATTCTCTCAAACTGTGACAGGATACCCGCCAGGTCATCTGTTTCCGGGTAACCTGATGCATCTGCACCAGAGGCAATCACCGTGCCCTCAACATGTCCGCCTGCAACACACACAATATCCACCCCCTCGGTCATGCCTATGATCGCTGGTGGGAGTCCGATATATGCAAGATCAATCTCGCCCCTCTTAAAGGCCTCTACAATGGCAGGGCCCGTGCCATAGAGCCTCCAGTGTATGTCCAGGGGGTATCCCTCCAAGAGCCAGGGTACAGCCTGCATAACTATGGATGTATGATAGAGGGTGGAGAGATGCCCCACCCTGAGGGTCTTCATCTAAAGCCTCCCCGAACGTATGATGGAGATGAGAAGCCATAGCCCCATCACAAAGGCTATAACAAACCCTGTAAGACCGAGCAGGGGGATATCAAATATCCTGCCGCCTGTGCCGGAAAGTGTAAGTATGGAAGAACTCAGGATTATGGCTGCCACCACAATGCTGAAGGCGATACGGTTGGTTGATTTGTCAATATCACGGATTAGCCGATCCAGTCCGATGGGTGTCATCTTCAGATGCAGTTCATCCTTGAGGGCCTTCCTTAGAAAGAGCTGAACCTGTCGTGGTGTGGCTGTGGCAAAACTGGTCAGTTCATTCATCTGGCGTTCAAACTTTTCATAGATCTTTTTTGGATTGTATCGGCTTCTCATCAGCTTGGTTGCATAGGGTTCTGCAATACTTATAAAGTTGAAGTTGGGATCAAGCTCCCTGCCGATGCTGTCAAGTATAAGCAGACACTTATCCAGCAGAAGCAGGTCAGCAGGTATCTTGAGCCTGTATTTGATGGCCATGTTCAACAATGTATCCATATACTGCGCAATATTTATCTCCGAAAGGGTCAGGTCATAAAGGGGGATGAGAAAGTCCCTGATATCATTCTTGAAATCTCTTTTAAATGATTCTATATCCACATCCTCTGTGACAAGCCCGAGGTTTATATACTGGTCCACGAGTGCATCAAAATCCTTCCTCACAAGTGCCACGAGTGCTCCGGCGATACTCTCCATTATATCAGGCGTAAGCCATCCTACGATCCCAAAATCCACGAGCCCGATCCTGCCGTCAGGCATGACAAATATATTGCCGGGATGGGGGTCTGCATGGAAGAAGCCGTCCTCAAGAAACATCTTGAAATAGGCATCAAGACCGATCCTTGCAATCTCCGTCCTGTTCAGACCCATCTCTGTTATGGCATCTATGTTGTCAATCCTGACACCCTCAATCCGCTCCATCACGATCATCCTCTTTGAGACATATTCGGGATAGGGCCTCGGTATTACAATGTTGGGGTTTCTTTCAAAGTTGCGCCTGAACCTGCACATATTCTTGGCCTCTTCCGTGAAATCAAGCTCCCGTGTAATGGTTCTTGAGAACTCCTCCACGATCCCCTCGGGGTTGAAGAACTCTGTCTCTGGCAGGTAACGTACCATAAGTGTTGAAAGGGTCCTCAGGATGGAGATATCCGTCTCAATCTGTTCCTTTATGCCGGGCCTCTGAACCTTGATAACCACTGGAGAGCCGTCCTTCAGTGTGGCATAGTGAACCTGTGCTATGGAGGCGGCGGCCACCGGCCTTTTCTCAATATAATCAAATATATCCCATGGGTCAACACCCATCTCCTCCCTCAGGGTCTTCAACACGTCATCAAATGGAAAGGGAGGGACCTCGTCCTGGAGCTTCTTGAACTCATCGGCATAGGCCTTTGTTATGAGATCAGGCCTGGAGGCAAGAAGCTGGGCAAGCTTTATAAAGGATGGACCAAGCTCGGCAAAGGCCAGCCGCAGTCTTTCCGGAATGGAATGGGGCATCACAGGGGGCACACCGAGAATCCTTATCCGCTTCCGCAGTGGCAGCACCCTGTGGAGATTCAGTTGTTCAACAAAGTATCCGAATCCATGTTTGATGAATACATTAACAACCTGACGGAGCCTGTTTATGTTCTTATAGAATCGTTTGAGTCTGAGGACCTCAAGTAACATTTATTGTGTTTCCGTTGTTTTATTCTTCCTCAGAGGGTTCCTTTGAGGCTTCCTTTGAGACAGCCTCCTCAAGCTTCTTGACCCTTGCAGAGAGAGTCTTCAGTTTTCTGTCAATGCTTTCAATATCATCCTTGGTGGGAAGGTTCATCTTCTCAAGGCTCTTTGCGATAATATCTGACAGTGTCTTTGTAACATCCTCGCTGCTCTTCTCTGCCCTCTCTGTCCACTCCTTTACAAGCTTTGCACCCTGTGACTCGCTCAACTCCCCCTTCTTCACAAGCTCATCAACAAACTCCTTCATCTTCTCCTGCGCACCAAAGCCTGCAAGCATGGCGTTTCTGACGATCTCAATAAGCGTCATAGTCATCTCCTCCTTTTGTATTTTTTTATCTATTAACTAATTATAACAGAATTCAGTGGGATTGCAATAAATTATTACACAATGGCAGTGCTACAATGACAATCTTCTTTCTTGACACTCCGCGACCTCCGATTGATGTCCTCGGGGGCATGCTTGATGTGGAATCTATGGATTGTCGGGTCAGGCCCGACAATGACAGCTCCCTTTTCCTGTCATTACCCGGCTTGACCGGGTAATCCACTTTGTTCTTTGAAAGACCATGGATCGCCGTGTCAAGCACGGCGATGACAAGGTTGTGGGTGTTGTGAATTGTCCTTCAGGCACGACATCGACAGATTTGTTCTGCACGAGTGGTTCCTGCCTTGTACCTCTGTGCCTTCTTCACCCATCCACCCATTTACTCATCTACTCATCCACCCATCCACCCATCTACTCATCTACCTTCACAAAAAACTTGACACAGGCTTTCAGGAATGGATAATAATTTTATATCATGATAAAGGTGAGATTCTACTACAAGGAAGGCTGCTGGTTGTGTGCCACAGCAGAAGAGATGCTCAATGGCCTTGAGGAGAAATACAGCCTTGATATTGAAAAGATTGACATCACCTCAGATGATGAACTCTACGAACTGTACAGGTACGATATACCTGTCATAGAGTTTGAAGACGGAAGCACCTTCCATGGCAGGATAAAGAGGAAAGAACTGCTCAGAAAGCTTGAGGAATTAAAAGGCAGGTCCTAACCGGTCCTTTCCATGAGGAGATGCCTTAGATTTGTGAAAAACTCAATGTATTCCCTGCTACCATAATCACGATAGGTGAACTCATGAGCCCTGTAAGCCCCCTTCCTGTAATAGAGGGTAACCTCAGCGTATATACCCTTCCCAAGATATACCCTGTGGGCATAGTTCTTGGTGGTGGCAAGCACCACCTTTGAAGGGGTGAGGTAGCCGGGGTCAAGATTGATCTGTCTCTTCCCGTCCAGTGAAAGCCTTTCCTCCAGGAGATTTGTAAGTAGCTTGATCTCCCTGATGCTGGAGGGGTCTATTATCCCCTCAAAGGCGATGAACCTCCTGAATATCGGCCAGCCCATTTCTTCACGATAGTACTCTGAGTAATCCCATGGGCTCTCCTTGCTTTCAAGAACAATACCACCGAACTCCTCTGTTAAGATCTCCCTTGCCCTGAGATAATACCCGGCATTACTGTAAAGGGTGCCCACAAAGAGAAGGGCCTTCTCAGGCTCTCTTGGTTTTCCCATTGTTTTCTTTTATGGAGATATCCCTCAGTGTCATGTAGACAGAGGAGAAATCATCAGCACCCATCCCTGCCGCCTCTGCCAGTGCAAAGAGTTCCTTGGAGGTACTTCCCATAAAAACAGGCACCTTCAGGTCCCTTGCAAGATCCTGAAGGTAATGAAGGTCCTTGTAGATAAGGGATACAGAGAAATGTGTTGAAAAATCATTCTGCAGAAGCTTGTCCCTCTTGGCGTTAAGGACAAGAGAATTACCGGCACCTGATCCAAGTATCTCCATGACGGTCTCCTTCTTGATACCTGATGCCTCACCCATCACCAGGGCCTCGGACAGAGCGGTCATGAAAGAACCCAGCACAAGGTTATTGATCAGCTTCATCTTTGATGCCAGGGATGGTTTTTTGAGATAAAAAATCTTCTCCCCCAGTTTGATCAGCAGAGGACGCACTGTCTCGTATGCCTCTGGGTCACCACTTACAAGCATGGTCAGCTTGCCAAGTGAAGCAGGTATCACACTGCCAAGCACGGGTGATTCAATATACTTTCCGCCTTTGTCCTCTATCAGTTTGTAGAAATCCAGGACATCCCTGTAGTGGTTTGTTGTTGTGTCCACGACTATCCTGCCTTTGAGATTGCCCTTCAGTATTCCCTTTTCCTGGGTCATCACCTCCCTGACCGCATTGCTATCAAAGAGGTTCAGCACGAGTATATCCACATCAGAGACAAGTCCTGCAGGGTTTTCTGCCACCGCTACCCCAAGGGCCTTTGCCTTCTTCTTGGTCCTGTTCCATACAGTAAGCTCCACCCCTTCTGAGATGAGCCTCTTTGCCATTGTAGACCCAAGGTTCCCAAGTCCGACGAATCCAACCTTCATCTACCCCTCCTATTAGTCCTTGATTGTTATGTATATGTAACCATTACCCCTGTAGACAAGGAGCAGCACACTCTCACCCTTTTTCAATCTGGATACAGCATCCCTGTAATCCTTGATGTTCTTTATGCTCTTCCGATTGATCTCCTGAATCACATCGTTCCGTTTCAGCACCTCGTAGGCAGGGCTGTCCTCCTCAACACCTGTCACCACAACCCCCCTGACCTTCTCGGGTATCCCGAGCCCCTCTCTGAGTTCAGGAGTAAGCTCCTGGACATGCACACCCCTGAGGACATTCTCCTCTGCTGTAGCTGAAGATATGACCCTCTCCTCAGGGAACTCGCCAAGGGTCACATTAAGTACAACCTCCTTGCCCTCGCGGATTACCTTAACAGGAACTGTCTTTCCCGGAGGTGTGTTGGCAACCATGTTTCTCAGTGACGTGGAATCCTTCACAGGTTTCCCGTCAAACTCAATTATCAGGTCACCTCTCCTGAATCCAGCCTTCTCTGCAGGACTGCCCTTTACCACATCTGTTACAAGGGAGCCCTTTTCTTCTTTTATGCCGAAGTGCTCTGCTATCTCAGGCGTGAGGTCCTGTATGGTCACCCCCAGCCATCCCCTTATCACCTTACCATATTTGATGATGCTCTCCATAACAGCCTTTGCCATGTTAGAGGGGATGGCAAAACCGATACCCATATAACCTCCGCTTGTGGAGAAGATGGCCGTGTTTATCCCGATCAATTCACCCTTTATATTCACAAGTGCGCCACCTGAATTGCCTGGGTTGATGGCAGCATCCGTCTGGATAAAGTCCTCATAGTCAGCAATCCCCACCTTTGACCTGCCCACAGCACTCACAATCCCCATGGTTATGGTATGGCTCAGACCAAAGGGGTTACCCACTGCAAGGACAATCTCACCCACATGAAGCCTGTCTGAATCACCAAGTTTCAGGGCTGGTAGCCCTTTAGCATCAATCTTTACCACGGCGAGGTCTGTCTTTGGATCGGTTCCGATGACCTTACCCTTGAACTCCCTCTTGTCCTGGAGCACGATCTTTATCTCGTCAGCATCCTTGATGACATGATTGTTTGTAAGTATGTAACCGTCATCTGTCACTATCACACCAGAACCAAGTGCTGATGAACGGTACTTTCTTTTTTTATGCCCAAAGGGAAAATCACGTCCAAAGAACCTCCTGAAAAAGGGGTCGTTGAAGAACTCGTCAAAGGGTGTCTCCCGAAGTGTGACCGTCTTTGTTGTTGAAATGTTTACAACAGCAGGCTTTACCTTCTCGGCAACCTCTGAAAGTGATTTTGACAGCTTCCCCAGGAAATCGGTGGTCTCCTTTGATATCCCCGTGTCCTGGGCCAGAGTGATTTCATGTACATTCAATCTGGAGGAAAGCACCACCCCAAATATGACGCCTATGATTACAAAGACGATCGCTACTGCATAGATGTTCCTTTTTGACATTACTTGGCCTCCTTAATGATTTATCTTCCTGAATCGGGTGATCCGCACAATCCAGACTTAACTATTTTAATTTATTCAGACCCTCATTTAAAAGCTCCGGGTTTCTTCAGATCTGCCACTCCTGGGGCATGAAAAGCCTTTCATAGGTCATAAGGGCAAACCTGTCGGTCATACCTGCTATAAAATCGCAGACAATCCTGTGACGGCTCTCTTCATCTTCAACAGGCTCCTTGACCCCTGTCTCTTCTATGTTCTCAAGATAATACCCATACAGATCCATCAGTACCTTCCGTGCCTTGTAGAATTCCCTCCTGATATGTTCACTCTCATAGACCCTCTCAAAGAGGAAATCCCTCAGCCTGTAAATGGCCTCTGAGACAGCCCGGCTCATGTTTATGTGTTCATAGTCTATCTCAATGGTGGAGAAGATAACATCCTTTACCATTGTGTCTATCCTCCTTGAGTATTCACTGCCTATCACATGGGTAACCTCTCCTGGTATCTCTGTCCTCTTTATAACCCCTGCCCTTATTGCATCATCAAGATCATGATTTATGTAGGCTATGATATCAGAGACCCTTACTACCTGCCCTTCAAGGGTCTCGGCAAGCCCTGACCTGTCAGAGGGGATTATCTCCCCCTTTCCCTTTGAATGGGTTACGATGCCGTTTCTTACCTCATAGGTAAGGTTCAGCCCCCTGCCATCCTTCTCAAGCCTGTCCACAACCCTTAAGCTCTGCCTGTAATGGTCAAACCCACCGGGGTGTATCTCCCTCAGCACAGCCTCTCCTGCGTGTCCGAAAGGGGTGTGTCCAAGGTCATGGCCAAGGGCAATGGCCTCAGTGAGGTCTTCATTAAGTCTCAGGGCCCTTGCGATTGTCCTTGCTATCTGGGACACCTCCAGCACATGGGTAAGCCTTGTACGATAATGGTCCCCCCTTGGTGCAAGAAAGACCTGTGTCTTGTGTTTGAGTCTTCTGAATGCCTTTGAATGGATGATCCTGTCACGGTCACGCTGGAAACATGTGCGGATGACACCCTCTTTTTCAGGTACAACACGCCCCCTGCTTTGAGAGCTTTTCTTTGCCCTGGGATGCAGTATCTGTTCCTCAATCTCCTCGGTCTGTCTCCGGATAGTCTTTGTCATTAGAGTGGCCGGTCAGGATGAAGGTTAACAATGGAAACAAAAAACATTTAATGGTGCCGAAGGGGGGATTCGAACCCCCACGGGTTGCCCCATACGCCCCTCAAGCGCACGTGTCTACCAG
Organism: Nitrospirota bacterium; assembly: GCA_011321725.1. Taxonomy (GTDB): domain Bacteria; phylum Nitrospirota; class Thermodesulfovibrionia; order Thermodesulfovibrionales; family JdFR-85; genus JAADHP01. Next base: position 7,838 of record DROX01000158.1, read on the forward strand.
TTCCACCACTTCGGCAGTTATTCTGTATATATTATTTCCCATGGGAAGAATTCTTGTCAACATCGGATGTAGGGCTTACGCTGCGGGTTTTCCCTGACCTGTGAGACGGCAGTTATATCAGCCTTGAAAGGATATAAAGGGCAAGGATTACCAGGACGATAATCAATACAACCGTCCAGTAGATCCCCCTGTTCTTTTCCACATCCCCGGTGGTATCACACCAGGGACATTCCTCAGGCGGTCTTTTTTCTTTTACACCCTTGTTGCCCATGATACATTATAACCTAAATCCAGGGTTAAAAGAGTCTTACCTCAACCTCGTCACCTTCATAGAGGCCTGAACTATGCTGGGGGATCACCACCACGCCGTCTGCCTCAACAAGGGTGGTAATAAGGCCTGACTTGCCAAGGATCGGTACGGCAAGGAGGGTGCCATTGTTTTCCTCAACCCTCACCCTTATATGGTCTTCACGTCCCACAGGCGAGGAGAGGTTATGGGTAAGTCTTGCCCTGACGGTCCTTCTGTCAGGCAGGTACTCTCTGATAAGCTCTCCTGTTAATCTCCTGAGAAGGGGCAGGACAAAGTTCTCAAAACAGACCGTTACAGCCACGGGGTGGCCCGGAAGCCCGAAGACAGGCACATCCTTCACCATCCCGCCGATCAGGGGTTTGCCAGGCTTTATAGTAACACGATGAAAGAGGATACCCGGGCTTCCCAGTTCCTCTATGACACGGTGTGCAAAATCCCTTGTCCCTACAGAACTCCCACCTGTTATAAGCACCATGTCACTTTTCTCTATTGCCTCGGACAAGACACTTTTAAGTACCGCATACTCGTCTTTTATTATCCCCAGCTTGAGGGCAATACCTCCATTCTCTGTGATGAGACCATGGAGGTTGTAGGAGTTGATGTCCCTGACCTGCCCATGCCTTATCGGCTGATGGGGAGGAACGATCTCATCACCTGTTGAGATTATGGAGACAAGGGGTCTTCTGTACACCCTGATCCTTGTTATTCCCAGGCCGGCAAGGGCACCTACATCGTGGGCCCTCAGGCGATGGCCCCTCTTTAAAACGAGCTGCCCCTCCCTGATATCCTCATCCTCCCTGACGATATTCTCTCCAGGAGCAACCGGCCTCAGCACCTCTATCAGGTCATCACCAACCCTGTTCGTGTGTTCATACATGACCACGGCATCAGAGCCCTCTGGCAGCATGCCGCCTGTGGGGACCTCGGCAGCCTCACCAGGCGATATCTTGATATGGGCGGGAAACCCCATCTTTATTGTTCCCGTGATCCTTAGATAGACAGGCATACCCTCTGATGCACCAAATGTATCCGGGGCATGTACAGCATAGCCATCCATCGTGGAGCGCCTGAAGCCGGGCAGGTTCTCATTGGAGTAGACATCCTCGGCAAGGACCCTGCCGTAGGAGTCCTCTATGGGTAAGGTCTCGTCCCGGACAGGGGGCAGGGACAGGCCTGACAGGAGCTTCAATGCCTCCTCAACGGTGACAGCCCTGTCTCTGACAGTCTCATTCTTCATTTTGTGAATATGGGATTCTTGCCGATAATGTTGGAGCATTCACCCTTGGAGAGGATATCAAACATCCTCTCAAGTGATGTGGCATGCAGGGCCTTTATTGTAGAGGTGTCAGGGATATCAAGATTTGGCAGTCTTCTGTCCATGAAGAGGCTCATCCTCTTTGGTGTAAGGACGGAGAAGAAAACCATTCCCTTGAAAAGTCTCTTGTTGGTCTTTACCGAGAAGAAAGGACTCTCAAGTGTTGATTCAAGGAAAAGGTCGTTTCTTCTTTTTACAATCCTGTTGATTGACATTGCCATCAGCCAGTACTTTCTACCCACAAGGCTGTCTGACTTGAATTCAAAGACAGTATGACCCTTCAGTTCGGTGTTGTGATACATCTCATGTGCCACGGTGTCGGCAGCAAGATGGCTCATATAGCCATAGACGAATGCCTGTTGCTCGGGCCTTTCTGCATTGTCAAAGAGGTCAAAGGCAATATCCCAGCTGTGGGGGTTCCTGTCCTGGGGAAGGAACTTCTTGCCCAGGATTATATCTGCCATCAGATTGCCATAGAGAAAGTCCTCTTTGTATTTCTTCAGGAGTTTGTAAACCCCCACGGGCAGAAGTGAGGCAAGGGAGAGCAGTTCGTTACCAAGATAGACATGTGTCAGAGGTCCCCAGGCATAGGCACTTCCGGGAATCAGTACAATAGCCAGGATCAGCAGTATCCTCCAGCCCTTCATGATATGTACTCCTTCAGAAACTCTATTGTCAATCTTACCGCAACCCCTGTTGCGCCCTTGGGACAGCAGGGTCTGTCTTTGTCAACCCAGGCAGTGGAGGCGATGTCAAGATGCACCCAGGGAGTGTCTCCTGCAAACTCCTTGAGGAAATAACCTGCTGTAACAAGTGAACCCGTCCTTCCACCGGTGTTTTTAATATCAGCAACATCGCTCTTCAGATACTCCCTGTATTCATCATAGAGGGGCATCTGCCAGATGCGTTCCCCTGTCTTCTCAGATGTCCTTTTAAGCAGGCTGACTATATCTTCATTGTTACTCATCAATGCCATCGCCTCGTTTCCCAGGGCTACCGAGCAGGCCCCTGTCAATGTGGCTATATCTATTATAACATCTGGACGGTATTTCTTGGCATAACTTATTGCATCGGCCAGTGTAAGCCTGCCCTCGGCATCGGTATTGATTATCTCAATCGTCTTGCCATTATAGGCCCTTACTATGTCACCCGGTCGCGTGGCCGAGCCCCCGGGGAGATTCTCTGTTGCAGGCAAAATGGCAATAACATTAATGGGGAGCCTGCTTTCTCTCAGATACCTGAGCACTGCCAGTACAGCTGCTCCTCCTGCCATATCGTATTTCATCTTTTCCATTCCCTCGGAGGGTTTGAGCGATATCCCACCGCTGTCAAAGGTGATGGATTTTCCAATCAATGCAACCCTCTTTTTCCCTCCACCACGGTATTTAATCACGATGAATCTCGGCTCCTCGTGGGAACCCATACTGACCGCCACAAAGGCGTTGAGCCCCTTGTCCCTTGCCTGTCTTCTGGTAAAGGAGCTTATGGAGATCATCTTGCCTCTGAGGGTTCGTGCGGTCCTGAGCAGTTCTGTCGGGGTCAACTCATTGGATGGGGTGTTAACAAGATCCCTTGCAAAGCTGACCGCATCGTTGATTAACCTGGCATCCTTTATATCAATTCTTTTAAGGTCAGTTCCGGAGACGTAGACCTTGCGGAGTGAAGATACATCATCTTCTTTTTTGTATCTTGTAAACCTGTATGAGCCAAGGAGCATACCCTCAAGAAGGGGTAGATGGGAGACCTCCCTGAGATGCGAACTCAGGAGGCAGATCTCCCTGATCCTCTTCTTTTGCGCGCTTCTTGATATAGCACATCCACAGAGTCTCAGCCGCTCATCGGTGATCTCCCCGTATCTGCCAAGTCCTGAGAGCAGTATTCTGAAGGATATATTCCTGTTCTTGTAATGGAAGGTGTACTCTTCCGCCACTTCACCCCTGAATACCCCACTTTTTCTCAGATGGTTGATCTCCTCCTGAATCTCTCTGTCCAGGTCCAGCTCCAGGGGCCTGTCTTCAAAGATGGGGATAGCTATATCCCTGATATTCAACTGAGTTACTCTTTTCTTTGTAGGGACTATCTCCATGACATCTATTGTACCCTATGGATAAGCTGGAATAAAAGTTTACAGGTCGTCTCACTTTTCCTTCCCGAAATGCTATAATATAGGATGAGGTTTTGCAGGACAATTATATACCTGGTGGCTGTAGTGGTGGCTGTCTCTGTGATGCTTTCCTCAGTGATGCAAAGCATCAACAGAGAGGATGACAACCAAAGAAGGGGTATCCTCTATGTAAGGCTTGAGTCGGTGGATCAGCTCTTCCAGGATGAGTTTGACTGTTCTGCTGTGCCACCAGTGGTATATACAAGGGTTGTTTCTCTTGCATCGCTGCCTGTCTGGAAACGCAAGGAGGCCTTTGTCAGGATCGTGCTGCCCTCAATCCTTATAGCTGAAGAGGAGATAAAGGCCGAGCGGAAGAGGCTGGTTGACCTGCTTGAGAGGATGAAGCTTGGAGAGACCCTCACAAGAGATGAGGCGGCATATATAAAGGGCCTTCTGAAAAAATACCGTACAGAGAGTTTTGATGAGCTTCTTGTTCGTCTGAACACCCACCCACCGAGCATCATACTTGGCCAGGCAGCACTTGAGAGCGGCTGGGGGGTTTCAAGGTTCTTTGTGGAAGCAAACAATATATTTGGTATCTGGACATTCAAGAGAAAGGGCGGGCTTAAGGCGATTAACTCGGAGGCACGGCTTGCCAGGTACAGGGACACACTCAGTGCTGTAAAGAGCTATCTCTATAACATAAATGTTGGCTGGGCATACGGTGACTTCAGGCAGTTCCGGAGCAGAGAGGCAGAGCCCATAAAGCTTGTAAGTTATCTTGACAAGTATTCAATCCTTGGTGAACAGTATGTACAGAGGCTCTCCGATGTAATTGAGATAAACAATCTTGACAGATATGATTCCTGCCGTCTGGCATCTCTTTCTGATTATAAAGAAAAAAAGGCGGGAGATACACTTCTGAGGAGATTGTTACAACTCTTTGATTGATTCTCTGTATACTGGTATCAATAGTGTCCTGTAAAAAAACATCAATACAGAATATCCTGGCCAGATTGATCTTCATCCTTGTTGTCCTCCTTCTTCCTGTCATCTCCGAATCAGTGGAAAGGTCCGATAACTATGTCACCGTGCTACTGTACCACAAGTTTAATGAACCCGCCTCACCCACGACTTCCATCTCCACAGGGCTTTTTGAAAAACAGCTAAGGTATCTCAAAGACAACAACTACAACATCCTTACACCCTATGAGTTCTATGATATGCTGATGGGCAAAAGGCCCATACCTCCCAGGAGTGTCCTCATCACGATAGACGATGGTTACAGGTCTGTTTATACAGAGGCATATCCAATACTGAAGAAATACAGGGTCCCTTTTCTGCTTTTTCTCTATATGGAGGCTGTAACAAGTTATCCTGACTTTCTGACAGCTGAACAGATCAAAGAGATGATGAAGGACAAAAATGTCTTCCTTGGCAACCACTCCTATGGCCACAGCCGTTTTGCACGGTGGCCGGAAAGGTTCAGGACCAGAGAGCAGTACCTGAGGTGGATAGAGGATGATCATGAAAAGAGCTATAGGGCATTCAGGAGTCTCACAGGACATTCACCCGAGTTTTTCGCCTACCCCTACGGGGAGTACAACAGGGAGTATTACGGGATCATCAAATCCTCGGGATACCTTATGGCCTTTACCCAGGACCCTTCGCCAGCAGGGCGGAAGACAGACAGGTATATCATCCCACGCTATGCCCTGGTTGGTTCATGGGCTGAGATGGACAGGTTCATTGAATTTCTCAATACAGAACCGATTGAGGTCCGCTCCTGCTCCCCGGGATTTGGCCTTGTGAAGACCGATGAGGTAAGGGAGGTGAGGTTCTCAATTAACGGGATTGACGATTACACCAACCTCGGCATCTATATCTCCGAGGCCGGATGGCTTGAGCCTGTCCTTGACAGACAGAAGGGTATTGTAAGGGTTGAACTCAAAGAGAAGCTGAAGAGGAGGGTAAACAGGATAGGTTTAACCGGTTACAACAGGCGTACAGGCAGATGGGCAAGGTTTTTCTACATGATAATAAAGAGGTAGCTACAGGCTACACAGGTCATATCTGTTCAAAACAAATCCCTGTCAAGGCAGGGCACCTCATAAAAATAAGCCAACCACAGGATTAAACAATAAAGTAACCTCATTTTTATTGTTATACACTAAAACAAGTAAAGAAACAAACCCTATAGGCCCAGAGGTGGTGAAGAATGCCATGTAGCAATACCTCATGTATCTTACATCAAGACCCTTGTCTATACACCTAAGTCCTAATAGACTCTGTCTTTTATTATTTAAATCCCATTGCATCAATGCCATGATGAACCACCTCTGGGCCTTTATTACTTATTGAGTCTTTTTTCTTTTCAAAGGTGTGGTGCTTATTTTTTTTCGGCACCCTGCCTTGGTTACAAAACTGAAATTCTTTTGGATACTATTCGGGCATTTTAAAAGATTTTATATACAACAGCAGATTATCTCTTGGAGTACTGGAATCTCTTTCTTGCACCGGCAAGGCCGTACTTCTTCCTCTCCTTCATCCTGGGGTCTCTTGTGAGAAGACCTTCCTTCTTCAGTTTTGGCCTGAGGTCTGAATCCACAAGAAGGAGCGCACGGGATATGGCATGCCTTACGGCACCAGCCTGTCCCGAGAGGCCACCACCTTTTACATTCACTTTGATGTCAAACTTGTTGTGCATACCCACAAGCTCAAGGGGCTGGCGAACGATCATCTGCAGGGTCTCCCTTGGGAAGTACTTTTCCAGAGGTTTCCTGTTGACCTCAATCTGACCGGCGCCGGGTTTCATTATAACCCTTGCCACTGATGTCTTTCTTCTTCCTGTTGCCTGATAGATTATATCTCCCATGCCATCATCTCCTTATATATTCAAAGGTTCCGGTTTCTGTGCCTTGTGGGGATGTTCCGGACCCCTGTAGACCTTGAGCTTCTTGATCATCTTTCTTCCGAGCCTGTTCTTTGGAAGCATTCCCCATACAGCATCAATAACCATCTGTTCAGGTTTGCGTTTTATTCTTGATTTGGCTGTTTCTGCCTTGAGCCCCCCGGGGTATCCTGAGTGATGATAGTATACCTTCTTTTCAAGTTTGTTGCCTGTAAGGCGAATCTTTTCGGCGTTTACGACGACTATAAAATCGCCTGTATCAACATTTGGTGTAAACTGGGGCTTGTGTTTCCCCCTTAAATAGGTTGCTATCTTTGATGCAAGCCTTCCAAGGACCTTGTCTGATGCATCCACAATGTACCAGTTTCTTTCCACCTCATCTTTTTTTGTGAACCTGGTCATATCTCTCTCCACCTTCCTGTAAAAGTGATTTCAAACAGTGAAAAAAATAATAATAAATCCTGGATGGTTTTGTCAAATTTCATTATGTTATAATCTTACTGCTCTTATGAAAGAAAAGACAGCAAGAGGAAAGGTCTATCTTGTTGGTGCTGGCCCGGGTGATATGGGGCTGCTTACTGTGAAGGGCCTCAGATGCCTTCAGAAGGCTGATGTGGTGGTATATGATTTCCATCTCAACGCACAGATACTGAATTACATCAAGAAGGATGCCGAATTCGTCTATGCCGGTAAAAGGGGCGGCCACCATGAGATGACCCAGGACGAGATAAATGCCACCCTTGTACAGAAGGCACTTGAGGGTAAAAGAGTCTGCAGGCTTAAGGGGGGTGACCCCTTCGTATTCGGTCGTGGCGGTGAAGAGGCCCAGGTTCTTGCCAGGGAAGGGATTGAGTTTGAGGTTGTACCGGGAATAAGCTCTGCCATTGCGGTGCCTGCCTATGCAGGGATTCCCCTTACCCACAGGGAGTATGCCTCCTCCTTCGTTGTGCTTCCAGGCAACGAGGCATCAACCAAAGGGGAAAGCAGTATTGACTGGGGCTTTCTTGCTGCCCAGAAGGGCACCATCGTCTTTCTGATGGCGGTAAAGAATATCAGGCAGGTCACGGAAAAGCTGATTTCCCATGGAAAGCCTCCTGACACACCTGTTGCTGTCATCAGGTGGGGAACCAGGGCAGATCAGAGGACGGTGGTTTCCACATTGGGTGAGGTGTCCGAGGCAGTGGCAAACCATGTGATAAGGCCTCCTGCCGTGGTTGTTATTGGTGATGTGGTAAGGCTCAGGGAACAGCTTAACTGGTATGAGAGGAAACCCCTTTTCGGGCAGCGGATCCTCATAACAAGACCCTACACGGAAGAGTATGAGCCCCTTGAGGACCTCGGGGCTGAAATAATTGAGTTCCCCACAATTGAGGTTGTTCCTCCTGAGGATTACAATGATCTTGACAGGGCTATTGATGAAATCCACAACTACGACTGGATTGTCTTTACAAGTGCAAAGGGTGTGGAGTTCTTTTTCAGGCGTTATTTTGATCTTGAAAGGGATATACGGGATCTGAAAGGGATAAGGATATGTGCTGTGGGACCAAAGACAGCCGGTGCAATCAGAGAGTATGGTATAAAGGTTGACCTTGTCCCTGAATCATTCAGGGCAGAGGGGCTTATTGATGCCTTTGGAGGTGAGGACTCTGTTAAGGGGCTGAGGATACTGCTACCCAGGGCCGAGGTGGCCCGGGAGGTATTCCCCGAGAGGATAAGGGAGCTTGGCGGCAGGATTGATGTACCAGTTACATACAGGGCGGTAAGGCCGGAGAGGCATGCAAAGAGGCTGCAGAGATTCCTCAAGGAGGGCAGGATAACCATAGCCACATTCACATCCGGTGCCACATTCACCAACCTCTGTGAGATGCTTGAGGATGATGTGGCGGAGCTTCTAAGGGATGTAACCATTGTTGCGATTGGTCCTGTTACAAAGAGGGAGATTGAAAAGAGGGGGCTTAAGGTCCATGTAGTGCCTGCAAGGGCAACTATTGAGGATATGGTCAACTCAATTATAGAGTATTTTACCTCCCCACAAAATGGATGTCATACCTGATATGATGGGCAATCTCAGGTGCAGATGAAGAGAAGGCTGGGACAGCATTTCCTTTTTGAACCACAGATTCTGGAGAGAATAGTATCCTCTGCAGGGCTTGGCAGGGAGGATCTTGTTGTGGAGATCGGCCCTGGCAAGGGCAGGATGACAGAGATGCTCGCAAGACAGGCGGGCAGGGTTATCGCCATTGAGTATGACAGATATCTCTGTGAGGAGTTGAAGACCAGGATAGGTAATGTAAAAAACATAGAGATTGTATGTGAGGATGTATTGAGATATCCATTCAATGCTCTTCCACCTTTCAAGGTGGTTGCAAACATACCCTATTATATAACCACACCCATAATCTTCAAACTCCTTGAAGGGGGTGTCAGGCTTGAGACCGCCACCCTCACCGTGCAGAAGGAGGTTGCAGAGAGGATAATCGCACTACCAGGAGGAAAGGACTACGGTGTTCTTTCCCTGATGGTACAGTATTACACAGAACCTGCCATACTGTTTTACATCTCAAGAAAGGCCTTTGTGCCACCACCAAAGGTGGACTCCGCTGTTATACATCTCAGAAGGCGTGAGAGGCCACCTGTCATTGTATCTGATGAGGCAATGCTTTTCAGGGTTATAAAGACCGCCTTTTCCCAGCGGAGAAAGACGCTTTCCAATGCCCTGAAACCATTGTCCAGGAACATCAGGGATATCCTTGAGGAGCTGGGGATAGATCCGAAGAGGAGGGCAGAGACATTGACCATTGAGGACTTCGCAAGGATTACAGAGGCATTGAAAGGGTAAGTCACCTACTGGGTTTCACAGGGTGGGATCCTCTCCTTCAATTCCTTTAGCTTCTTTTCTGTCAGGGCCTTTTTGATCCTGTAGTCAGCCACTGCAAAGCTGTCCTTCTTTTTGATGAGAAGAAACTCCTTTTCCTTTCCCTTGAGCCTTGTTAGTACAAATATACCTTTAAGTTTTTTCCCTTTCAGCAGGAACTCTATCCTTCCCTCCTCAAGGCTGCCCGAGAGCAGTTCATACTCTCCCGAATCCCATATGACAACAGGGCCGGCTCCGTAATGGCCCTCAGGGATTATCCCTTCAAAGCTCCCATATTCAAGGGGATGGTCATCCACCATAATGGCAAGCCTTTTGTCCTTTGGTGACAGGGATGGCCCCTTTGGCACTGCCCATGACTTAAGCACACCATCCATCTCAAGCCTGAAGTCATAATGGAGCCGCCTGGAGTGATGCTCATGTACGACAAAATAGGGCATAGAAAATGATAGCATCTTTACAGCGGAACTTACAAACTGATACTGTCATTGTGGGACACCCGATCAAGCCTGTCCTTAAGGAGTGAAACACCGGAATTGTTGACTTCTTTATTCTTTAATGGTATCATCTTAATATAAGATGGAAGAACCCGGTTACGAAGTTTTAGATATATCTGGTGATGTGGGTCTCAAGGTTCGCGGTGAAACCCTTGAGGAGCTGTTCATAAACGGAGCACTTGGACTTTACAGTCTTGTCACTGATCTTTCCAGGGTTAAACCAGAAAAGAGTATCAATGTAAATGTCTACAGTGAATCCATTGACGGATTGTTCGTCAGCTGGCTGAACGAGATAATATTCCAGTTTGATACCTATGGCTTCATTGGAAGGGAGATAGAGATAGAATCCCTCAATGAAAACCGTATTGAGGCAAAGCTTAAGGGTGAGGACTTTGATCCTGACAGGCATGAAAAGGGGTTGCTTTTGAAGGCTGCCACATACCACAACCTCAAGATAGAAAAAAGAAACGGTGTCTGGACTGCAGAGGTAATCTTTGACATTTAAGGAGGTGGTTACATGATAGAGGGTACAAAGAGGATAGACAGTAACAGGGTGGAGGTCCCTCTGGGGTTTGTGGATGGTATGCGGGTGCCTGGCATCATTTATATTGATTCAGTGCTTGAAAGATATCTTGAAGGAGCCTCTGTCAGACAGGTTGCAAATGTGGCAACCCTTCCGGGTATAGTGAGGGCATCCCTTGCGATGCCTGATGTTCATACAGGATACGGATTTTCCATTGGAGGGGTGGCTGCCTTTGATCTCCAGGAGGGGATTATCTCTCCCGGTGGTGTGGGATATGATATAAATTGAGGGGTCCGTCTTCTGAGAAGCAACCTCACCCGTAAAGAGGTGCTTCCCAGAATGAGGGACCTCGTGGAGGTCCTTTACAGAGAGATACCTTCCGGTGTTGGCTCCAAGGGTAAACTCAGGCTCTCAAAGGAGGATGAAAAGAGGATTATAAGAAAGGGTGCCCTCTGGGCTGTTGAGAATGGTATGGGTGAAAAAGAAGATCTTGACCATACGGAATCAGGTGGTGTCCTGGAGGGCGCAGACCCTGCTGTTATCTCTGACAAGGCCTACGAGCGTGGTGCTGCACAGCAGGGCACCCTTGGGTCGGGGAACCACTTTCTTGAAATCCAGTATGTTGAGGAGATCTATGATGAGGCAGCTGCCAGCAGACTGGGGATCTTTCCGGAGCAGGTAACAATAATGATTCATACAGGCTCCAGGGGATTTGGACATCAGGTATGCACCGACTATCTTGAGGTGATGGAAAGGGCGGTAAGGAAGTATGGTATCAAACTCCCTGACAGGGAGCTTGCCTGTGCACCCTTTAATTCCCCCGAGGCACAGGACTACATGGCTGCAATGAAGGCTGCTGCGAACTATGCCTGGGCTAACCGGCAGTGCATTACACACTGGTGCAGGGAGGCTATCATGAAGACCCTCGGGCTTTCACCAGGAGACCTTGGCCTGAGCCTGATTTATGATGTGGCCCACAACATAGCAAAGGTTGAAGAACACATGGTAGAGGGAAGGATCAAAAGCCTTGTGGTACACAGAAAGGGTGCGACCAGGGCATTTCCACCAGGCCACAGGGAACTGCCCGATGACTACAGGCCAGTGGGACAGCCTGTTCTGATCCCCGGTGACATGGGAAGGGCATCCTATCTGCTTCTTGGCACGGAGAGGGCGATGGAGGAGACCTTCGGTTCCACATGTCATGGTGCCGGACGGGTCCTTTCAAGACACCAGGCAATCCGCCAGGCAAAGGGCAGGGCGATCTGGCGGGAGATGGAGGATGCAGGGATAATAGTCAGAAGTGCGGGTAAAAAGACCCTTGCCGAGGAGATGTCCGAGGCCTACAAGGACATATCCAATGTGGTTGAGGTGGTCCATAATGCAGGCATATCCAGGAAGGTGGCAAGGATGAGGCCCATGGGGGTTGTCAAGGGATAGGGTCCCTTTCACACATCCCGGCATATCCTCTATCTGCGATAGTTTTGCATGAAGTATATCCAGATTGGCAGTGCAGCCCTTGCACCTGTTTCCTTCTTCCCTATGGGGGTATGGTCATCCCTACCCACCCATACGCCTACCGCCAGCTTGTCGTCAAAACCGACAAACCACGCATCAGTGTAATCATTTGTTGTACCTGTCTTCCCGTAGACCCGTCTTTTTATCACCCGTGCCATTCTGCCAGTGCCTTCAAGGACAACGGAGCGCAGCAGGTATCTCATCTCATCCACCACAGCCTCGTCAATGACCCTCTGTATGCGGGGGTAGTTTTCTTCCAGGATTATTCCGTCAGGGTTTTTTATTTCCTCAATATAAAGGGGTGAGATCCTGTAACCGGTAGCAAGCGCTGCATAGGCATAGACAAGCTCGTATAATGTCAGTTCCGATGCTCCTATAGCAGAGGAGAGATAGGGATGTATCCTGCTTTTTATTCCAAGTTCCTTCGCTGTCTTTATAATACTGTCCATGCCAATGTTATCAGCAAGACAGACGGTGGCTGCGTTCAGGCTGTGGGCAAGGGCGTCTTTTATTGTAACCGGGCCATTGTATTTCAACTCGTAATTCCTTGGAGTCCATACATCGTCCTTTTCAGGTGTGGGATAGCCAACCTCCCTGTCATAAATGGTATCATCTGTGAGATAGCCTTTCCTGAGGGCGGCCAGATAGACGATGGGTTTGAAGGCTGAACCGGGCTGACGCATTGCCTGGGTAACCCTGTTGAACTGTGTCTTCCAGAAGTCTGTACCTCCTACCATTGCCCTTATCTTCCCCTCTTCAAGATCAACAGCAAGAAGTGCGGCCTGTACCCCTGGCTCCACCCTCTTGTTCAGGGCCTCAATACCCCTTCTGACAGCCTCCTCAGCGACATTCTGCATCTCTGTGTCTATGGTGGAGTAGATCTTGAGCCCCCTGGTGAAAAGGGCGTCGTTGTATCTCTCTGAAAGAGTGGATCTTATGAACTCCATGAAGTATGGTGCCCTGTATTTCCTTCTGTGAAGCTGTGTGGGCAGGGGCTCCTTGAGCGCTTCCTCATACTGTTCTTTACTGATATAACCGGACTGGAGCATCTTCCTGAGCACGATGTTACGTCTTCTCAGGGCCTTTTCGGGCCTTTTTATTGGGTCGTAATAGGCTGGCGCACGGGGGATTGCTGCAAGTAGTGCTGCCTCGGCTATGGTGAGTTCATCAGTGGATTTGCCGAAGTATGTGTGTGCTGCAGCCTCAATACCATATGCATGGTTACCAAAAAAGACCTGGTTCAGATAGAGACCGAGTATCTCCTCTTTTGTGTATCGCTTCTCAATCTGGATTGCCATGGCAGCCTCTTTGATCTTCCTTGAGAGGGATTTTTCCGGCTTGAGAAAGAGCTGTTTTGCAAGCTGCTGGGTGATGGTGCTACCACCCTGGACTATCCTTCCTGCCCTTATGTCCCTGTAGATGGCCCTGGCAATGGCAATGATATCAATACCGTGGTGTTTATAGAATCTTTCGTCTTCAATGGCGATGAAGGCTTTTTTGACATGCTCTGGTATCCTGTAGTAGGGGATGAATGTCCTTCTTTCAATATAAAACTCTCCTATCACCTCACCCGATGAGGAGTAGACCTTTGATGCCTGAAGGGGTGTGTACTCTTCCAGTGCCTCCACCCTTGGCAGATCTGAAAGGCTCCAGAGGAGGTAGCCAAGGACCACGCCAGTGATTACAGACGATGGGATCAGAAGGAGAAATATTTTTTTCATCTGAATATTATACTATTTTCTTTAATGGGCAGGAATAAGCCGGGTTCTGTCGTGGATGGTCATTTATCTGTGGCCAGGGATTACTCCCTGGCTCGTGCAGCCTACCCGTTCCGCACAATCGGGCGGGCCACCCTCGGGGCGGAACCTATTTGGCCTTGCTCCGGACAGGGTTTGCCATGCCTGGGATGTCGCCACCCCAGCGGTGGGCTCTTACCCCACCTTTTCACCCTTACCTGACACCAATGCCATAGGTGCCAGGCGGTATCTTTTCTGTGGCACTTTCCCTGCCAGACACCTGTGTCCAGCTGCCTGGCGGTGGCTGTTAGCCACTGTCCTGCCCTACGGAGCCCGGACTTTCCTCCCCTGCATTGCTGCAGGAGCGACCATCTACCTGCCCATTAAAGAACCTTTCTATCTTTAGAATATAAAAGGAAGATGTGACCTGTCAATCTGTTACCTGGTGTTTCTGGCCTTCTTTATTGCGTCCTTTGAGAGCCTGTCAGCCTCTCTGTTCTGTTCCCTCGGGATATGTGTTATTTTGCTGGATTTGAAGCTCTTCAGGAGGGATGTCACCTTTCTGTACAGCGGCAGGAGCCCCTCGTTCCTTACCCTGTACTGGCCGTTTAGCTGCTTTACAAGAAGTTCCGAGTCTGTAAAGACCTCTACAGATCCGACCCTTCTCTGATGTGCCAATTGTAGTGCCCTGACAAGGGCGGTGTATTCAGCAACATTATTTGTGGTTTCCCCGATATACTCCGAGAGGGTCTTCTTCTGACCGTCAATCTCAATGACAACCCCGATCCCGGCTGGCCCTGGATTGCCACTTGATGCACCATCAGTATAGATCAGGGCTTTTTTCATGGGTTATGACCTGTAGAGAAAACGGCCACATTGAGGGCAGGTGAATATCCTGTTCTCTGTCTTTATCTCCACGTATAGCTGGGGAGGTATGCTCATGTAACAGCCAAGGCATACCTCGTCCTTTGCCTCGGCAATGGCAAGTCCGTTGTTCTTCTCAAGGAGCAGCATGTATTGCTCATATAGTTCTTTCCTGATCTTTGAGACGATCTCTCCACGCCGGGCCTTTAACTCAAGGAGTTCCTTCTCTATCTCTTTCTGTTTCTCCTTCAGCTGCCTTTCAATCTCCTGGAGCTTCCTTCTTTCTTCTTCAACCCTTTTCTCAGCCTCTTTTACCTTTTTCAGGGCCTCATCGGTTTCTTCCATCAGGTAGAGGATGTCATCCTCTATGAGATATTTTTCCTTCTCCACCTTTTCAATCTCTTTCAGATGTGCCTGATACTCCTTGTTGGTCTTGAGCTCTGATGTGCGTGCCTTGAGCTTTTCTATTCTGTCGGATATCTCGGAAAGTTCCAGTTCCTTGCTGCGTTTTTTCTTCTCTGATGCCTCGTAGCGGGCCTTCTGGGACTGGAGTTCTTTTTCCGCATCCTTCAGGGGGGCTGTGTAATTCTTAATCTCCTGGGGTATCTTCTCTATCTCTGTCTTTTTCTGGATGATCTGGGTATCTATTTCCTGAAGCCGTATAAGGTACTCTAAATCTTCTTTCATCTTTCCTCACTGTGTGAAATGAACAGCTGGTGGGCCCACCAGGACTCGAACCTGGGACCAACCGGTTATGAGCCGGTAGCTCTTCCAGCTGAGCTATGGGCCCTAAAGGACAAATTTAATTATAATAATCCCGGCAGATGTAGGTCAAGCAATTGTTACAGCACCAGATCAGTGTTTGACCACCCACTCAACTATACCTATGTGCCTCATTTGTGCATGACCTTTTTCATCGCCCTTCTCAGCTATGATAGTTTTTTTCTCAGTATCTCGTTGACGATCTTCGGGTTTGCCTTACCCTTTGTGGCCTTCATCACCTGGCCTACGAAGAAGCCAAGGAGCTTTGTTTCCCCTTCCCTGTACCGCTGGGCTTCCTTCTGGTTTTTAGAGAGTATTTCATCCACAAGCGCCTCAAGCTCTGAGGTGTCTGATATCTGGACAAGCCCCTTCTCCCTGACGATCTCCTCAGCGGGCCGTCCCGTGCTGATCATCTCAGGTAGTATAGTCTTTGCAATGTTTCTGCTGATGGTGCCTCCCTTTATCAACTCAAGAAGCTCCACAAGCTGTGGAGGCCTCAGGTCTATCTCTTCTATCTCTTTGCCTGTTTCGTTGAGGTAGCGCATAATCTCTGTAAGCATCCAGTTGCTTACCTCTTTTGGTCTTGCCCCGAGACGGACCGCCTCCTCAAACCACTCTGCTATGGACCTCTCCTCTGTCAGTATCTCAGCGTCATATTCTGGAAGTTTATAATCCCTGACAAAACGGGCCTTTTTCTCGTCAGGCAGCTCAGGCAGGGCTGCCTTTATCTCCTCAACCATCTCTCTCTTTATCTCAAGGGGTACCAGGTCAGGCTCTGGGAAGTAACGATAATCATGTGCCTCCTCCTTGGAGCGCATGGATTCGGTTTTACCTGTCTCCGAGTTCCAGAGCCTTGTCTCCTGTACGATCTCGCCACCATCCCGAATGACCCTGATCTGTCTTTTGATCTCATAATCAAGGGCCTTTTCAACGAACCTGAAGGAGTTTATGTTCTTGATCTCCGTCTTTGTGCCCAGTTCATCCGAGCCCTCTGGTCTTATTGATACATTTGCATCACAGCGAAGCGAACCCTGTTCCATGTTCCCGTCACAGACACGGAGGTAGCGTAGTATGGCCCTCAGTTTTTTCATGAAGGCCGATGCCTCCTGAGGGGATCTTATGTCAGGTTCTGTGACTATCTCAAGCAGTGGCACACCAGCCCTGTTGAGGTCAACGAGGCTGCAATCCTTCTCATGGATGTTTTTCCCGGCATCCTCTTCCATATGTATCCTTGTGATCCCCACACGCCTTGTTGTGCCGTCAACAGTGATATCTATATATCCCTTCTCACATATGGGCAGCTCATACTGGCTTATCTGGTAACCCTTTGGCAGGTCTGGATAGAAGTAGTTCTTGCGGGCAAATCTGCTGTATGATGAGATCCTGCAGTTCATTGCAAGGCCTGTTTTGATGGCAAATTCAACCACCCGTCTGTTCAATACAGGAAGCACCCCGGGCATGCCGATACAGACAGGGCAGGTCTGGGTGTTCGGCTCAGAGCCGAATCTTGTAGAGCATCCGCAGAATATCTTTGTCTCCGTAAGGAGTTGTGCGTGTATCTCAAGACCAATCACAGCCTCATAGTTCATAATGGTGGCCTCCTCTTGTACCACTCTGTGGACTGTTCGTACTGATGGGCAACCTTCAGTATTGACTCCTCATCAAAGGCCCTGCCAATGAGTTGCAGTCCTATGGGCAGGCCTTTGCTGTCAAAACCGCAGGGGATTGAAATGGCCGGCAGCCCTGCAAGATTTACCGAAATGGTAAATATGTCGTTCAGATACATCTGGAGCGGGTCAGAGATCTTCTCCCCGATCCTGAAGGCAGTGGTTGGTGTTGTGGGTGTGATGATTATATCCACCTCCCTGAAGGCATTATCAAAATCCTCTTTTATCAGGGTGCGAACCTGCTGGGCCTTTCTGTAGAATGCCTCATAGTATCCTGCCGAGAGTGCATAGGTGCCGAGCATTATTCTTCTCTTTACCTCTGCACCAAAGCCCTGGGCCCGGGTCTCTCTGTACATCTCAAGCAGATCCTTGCTTTCAGCCCTGAAGCCATATTTTACACCGTCGTAGCGTGCAAGATTGGAGCTTGCCTCAGATGTGGCAAGTATGTAGTAGGTAGCCACTGCATAGCCTGTGTGGGGAAGGGAGATCTCTTTGACACTGCAGCCAAGGCTGCCAAGGTGTCTTATGGAGTCCTTCACTGCGGATTCAACCTCAGGGTCAAGACCCTCAATAAAATACTCCTTCGGTATCCCCACCTTTATGTCCCTGATCCCTTCTGAAAGCAGGGCGGTGTAATCCTTTACATGTAGAGGGGCTGATGTGCTGTCAGAAGGGTCATGGCCCGAGATTATCCCCAGTAGCAGGGCAGCGTCTGCAACATTCTTGGTGATAGGGCCGATCTGGTCAAGAGATGAGGCAAAGGCAACAAGGCCGAATCTGGAGACCCTTCCATAAGTTGGCTTCAGTCCTACCACGCCACAGAATGCAGCAGGCTGGCGGATTGAGCCCCCTGTGTCCGAGCCGAGGGCGGCAAGACACTCACCTGCTGCTACTGCTGCAGTTGAACCTCCACTGGAGCCGCCCGGAACCCTGTCTGTTGCCCAGGGGTTACGGGTTGTATGAAAACCTGAGTTTTCTGTTGATGAGCCCATGGCAAACTCATCAAGGTTTGTCTTGCCCACAAGTAGATAGCCCTCCTCCTTCAGTCTCTTTGTTACAGTGCTTTCATAGGGAGGGATGAAATTCTTGAGTATCCTTGATGAGCAGGTTGTGGGTATGCCCCTGATGCAGATGTTGTCCTTTATCGCAAGGGGAATGCACCTCAGTGCTCCCCTTTCCCCTTTTGCCTCATCAAGCATCTCGTAGGCCCTGTCTTTTGTAACCGTTACAAAGGCCTTCACCTTGTCTTCCACGGAGTTTATTCTCTGAAAGACTGCATCAAGGAGTTCCTCTGGTGAGACCTCTCCACTGTCCATCAGGTCAAGCGCCTCAATGATGCCTGAGTTGTACAGCTCCATCTCTTCTCTCCATTAAGTATTAATAAAGTATTAATCCAGTTCAGGGATAAAGACGTCATTGCGAGGATTGCGTAGACCGAGACATCTCCTGACAGGCCTGGGGCATCTGTTTTTTTAGTGATATTGCCACACACCTCACCCGGGTGCTCGCAATGACAGATACAGGGAAACCCCCTTTCCTGGAAGGTTATTATAATTCTTTGATCTTTATGTTTGCAA
>DROX01000159.1 GCA_011321725.1 Nitrospirota bacterium
ATTATAGAACATCCTGATAGATTTCCTCTAAAAGCCAAAATGAATAGATAACCATAACAACACCTTCCTGCGGACGGTAAAAGCCGCCGCATAAATTGGCGTTATCTTTATAAAATCAATTCTATCGTTTTTATGCTAAAATAATTATAATTAAGATTATTAAAGGGAGATGCAATGAGAAAACAATATAAAATAATAGTTGAAAAACATCCTGATGGTTATGTGGCATATCCTCTTGGTATAAAGGGAGTAATTGTAGGACAGGGAGATACATATGAAGAGGCACTTGCTGATGTTAAATCGGCAATAAAATTTCATATTGAAACATTTGGTGAAGAAGTACTTGAGATTGACCCACCTATACTTGAAGCTTTTGTAGCAGAGGCTGGAGTAGAAACATAGATGTCAAAATTTCCAGTTGATGCACCAAAACGGAGGGTAATAAAAGCATTAGAAAATTTGGGTTTTAAGGTAGTGAGAGAAAAGGAACATATTTCATTAATAAGAGAAAATCCTGATGGAACAAAAACACCATTAACCATGCCTAATCATTCAAGAATCAAGTCTTCCACATTAAGAACTATATTGGCTTAGTCACGAATTGCGTTGACAGTTTGGCTCTTTTCTGAGAAAAAAATGAACTTCATAGCCTCACGGGCTAATAGCATCCACCAAAGGGGTTTCAGCCACCGCCTGTTCTCAGTAATTCGGGTGACACTATAACCAGCTTCTTTGAACCACAGGATGGACATTGTGTTTTATCAAGGTCCTTTTCAGAATTCAGACCCACGGAGAATACCCTGCCACAGTCCTGGCACTGGCATGTATAAAAGGGCATACTTTCACCTCCCTAAATTGTAATATTGTAATATAACCACAGAGCACTCAGAGACCACTGAGAACATCTGATCTCCAAGCCTTGGTAGTTTAATATTTTTTGATTACTCTTTTCTTATCAATGGCCTTGCACCCAGTTTATAGAGTATATTCGCCATGAGGCAAAACCCTGTGGTGGCAAAGACTATGAGGTTAATTCCCACAAGCCCTGTGAGGATTAGCCAGTATTTGCTGTGCACTGCGGCAAGTATTGTCCCTGTGAGGGTAAATATACCTGCCACCAGCCAGATGATACGTTCCAGATACCATTTGTCAGTTCTTGCTACGTACATCTTATCAACCTCCTTTTTAAATGTTGATTGGAAACTGTTCCCAAAAGCACCCTCATAATTATCGTTCACTCAAATCTATCTATAACACTGAACTGATAATACCCACAAGTAGTGGTATGGTGAAGTCTGAACGGTTTTGAATTTTGCAACAGATTTGCCTTGGAGGGCAAATCGCAAAATTCCCTCGGAAGCAGCCAGGGATGGCTGCTGAGAATGAGGTGAAGACTTCACCATGCCGCTACTACTGAACCTTATTACTGGATTTGCGTTCTCTTCATTCTTCGTTGTTAAACTTCATTGTTAAACTTTACTTTGCACTATTCTACCCCACTGTCTTTCTGCGCCTTTCTTTTATCCACAAAATCCCTGTAGACATAATAAAGCACCGGAACCAGTGTCCTTGACAGCAGTGTTGAGGCCACCTCGCCAGCCATCAAAGAGATGGCCATACCCTGGAATATGGGGTCAAAGAGTATCACCGATGAGCCCACCACAACTGCAGATGCTGTAAGGAGCATGGGTCTGAACCTGATAAGCCCTGCCTCCACAACAGCCTCTTTCAGGGGCATACCTTCCTGGAGCTTCAACTCAATGAAGTCCACCAGTATGATGGAGTTTCTCACCACAATGCCTGCACCTGCTATGAAACCTATCATTGAGGTGGCAGTGAAGAATGCACCCATCAAGGCATGGGCAGGCAGTATCCCCACCAGTGAGAGTGGTATGGGTGCAAGGATTACAAGGGGCGTCAGGAAGGACCTGAACCATCCCACAACAAGCACATATATCAGAATGAGCACGGCTGCAAAGGCAAGACCAAGGTCACGGAATACCTCATAGGTGATCTGCCACTCACCGTCCCATTTCATTGAATAGCGGTCTGTCAGCCACGGCTGTTTTGTGTAGTACTGTTTGAGCTCATAACCCCGTGGGAGTTTGAGGGATTTTATCTTCTCCTTCATCTTCAGTATTGCATAGATAGGGCTTTCCTCTGTACCGGCCACGTCACCTGTAACATAGATAACCCTCTTGAGGTTCTTGTGGTATATAGTCTTGTCAGCAACGGTTCTCTTGATCCTGACAAGCTCGGAAAGGGAGACCTTCTTGCCTGAAGGCGAGACAAGGGCAATCTCCTTGAGATCCTCAATGCCTGCCCTTTCCGAAAGGGGTGACCTCAGGACTATATCAACAGGCTCTTTTGTGTCCGGCAGATGAAGAAGCCCTGCCTTCTCCCCATTCAGGACCACCCTCAGTGTACGGGCAATCTCTCCAGCACTGATACCGTGGAGGGCTGCCTTTTCCCTGTCAACCACAAAGGTGATCTTTGGCTGGTCATCCTCATAGTACCAGTCCACATCAACAACACCGTCTGTGCTCTCAAATATATTCTTTATCTTTCTTGCAATGGCCACCTGCTGGTTCATGTCAGGTCCGTAGACCTCTGCCACAAGGGTACTGAGCACAGGAGGCCCTGGTGGCACCTCAACAACCTTTACATTGGCATTGTATTTTCTTCCGATCGCCTGGACATGGGGCCTCAGCCTCTTTGCAATATCATGGCTCTGGGCCTTTCTTTTTCCCTTTGGAACAAAGTTCACCTGGATATCAGCCACGTTACTTCCGGAACGGAGGAAGTAGTGTCTCACAAGCCCATTGAAATTGAAGGGTGCTGCTGTACCCACATAGAGTTGATAGTTTGTAATCTCAGGGACTGTCTTGAGATACTCTGAGATCTCACGGCTCACCCTTGCTGTCTCTTCAAGGGTGGTCCCTTCAGGCATGTCTATGATCAACTGGAGTTCACTTTTGTTGTCAAAGGGTAGCATCTTGACTGTAACAAGCTTCATTGGAAGCAATGCCACTGAACCAGCAAGAAGCAGCAGCATGAACAGAAAGGCCACAAGTCTCTTCTTTCCGCTGTCAAGGAGCCATCTGAGGTTTTTCTCGTATATCCAGTTGAGGGCCCTCATGAAGCGTCCTTCTTTGTCAGTGGTACTGCCCCTCTTTGTCTTCCTCAGCACTATATAGCTCAGCCAGGGGCTTATGATGAAGGCAATAAGCAGTGATATCAACATGGCAGCAGAGGCACCTACAGGTATGGGCCTCATATAGGGGCCCATGAGGCCTCTTACAAATGCCATGGGTAGAAGTGCTGCAATGACAGTAAATGTGGCAAGGATGGTGGGATTGCCCACCTCATCCACCGCCAGCACCGCACGCTCAGGGCTTACACCGCCAAGTTTGAAATGACGGTGGATATTCTCCACCACCACAATTGCGTCATCCACAAGGATACCTATGGAGAAGATAAGTGCAAAAAGGGTCACCCTGTTAAGGGTATACCCGTAAACATAGTTGACCAGTATGGTTAGTGCAAGCGTTACAGGTACGGCCACTGCAACCACTATGGATTCCCTCCATCCCAGTGCAATGGCAATAAGCAGGGTAACGGACAGTGCAGCTATGAGCATATGCTCAAGGAGTCCGTTAGACTTTTCCCTGGCTGTATCACCATAGTTTCTTGTTACCGTGACCTCCACACCTTCAGGTATGATATTCCCCTTGAGAGCCTCCACCTTCTTGATTGTCCGCTCAGCCACATATGTTGCATTTGTACCTTTCTTCTTGGCTATGGATATGGTTACCGCATCATAAAGGCCTGACTTTTTAATCTCTGAGGCAGGTCCAAACCCCATAAGCACATAACTTGAGGGCTCATCAGGCCCATCCACTATCTCTGCCACATTCTTCAGATAAACAGGCCTTCCCCGGGAAACACCCACCACAAGGTTTTCTATATCCTTTATGGATGTGAAAAACCCTCCTGTCTCAACGATGTACTCCCTGTTCCCCGATGGATAGCTGCCTGCCGGCAGTGTGGCATTGGCAGCCTTCATGGTGTTCAGGATCTGAAGCGGTGAAAGGTTGTAGGCCCTTAGTCTGTGAGGATCAATTATTACCCTAACCTTTCTCTTCTGTCCACCTATAATATTGGTCTCCGATACATCCCTGTCCTCCTTTATCTGGTCAGCCACCTCAAGGGCCACCCTTCTCAGCTCATAGGCAGAGTATTTATCACTCCAGAATGTGAGCGAAAGTACAGGGACATCATCTATGGATTTTGGTTTCACCAGGGGTTTGGATACACCTGGTGGGATCTTGTCGTAATTTGACATCAGCTTGTTGTAGAGCTTGACAATGCTGTCCTCCATGTCCTCACCCACATAGAACCTCACAATGGCAAGACCCATCCCTGGTTTTGACATGGAATAGATGTATTCAACACCCTTGATCTCCCAGAGGAACTTCTCCATGGGTTTTATAACCCTTGCCTCCACCTCCTCAGCAGAGGCACCAGGGTACTGGACAAACACATCAAGCATGGGTACCAGAATCTGGGGCTCCTCCTCCCTGGGCGTCTTGATTACAGCAAATACCCCGAGGCAGAGTGCTGTTATCACTATCAGCGGGGTGAGTTTTGACCTGAGAAAGGCCTTTGCAATCCTTCCGGCAGTACCAAGCACCTCCATTAGGATGTACCTCCTTTTCTGCCTTCAATCACGCCACCATCTATCACATTGCCAAGCCCTTTTACCACTATGGTCTCACCCTCACTGAGGCCTGAGAGTATCTCCACTGATCCATCCACCTCTTTGCCTGTCCTCACAAGCCGCATCTTTACCACCCCCTTGTTATCAACCACATAGACCGCACGGACCTCCCCCTTTCTGATGATGGCATCCTCTGGTACAAGAAGCCTTTTCTTCTCACCAAGGGGGACCTTGACCCTCGCAAAAAGCCCACCCTTCAGCGCCCTCTTTACGGCAATGTCAATCTTCACAATGAATGTCCTTGTGACAGGATCAACCTGCTGAACTATCTCTGAAACCCTGCCCTCAGTGGACAGACCCATGTTCTTGATCTCTACAGGTATGGTCATCCCTTTCTTAACAACCCCTTCAAGGCTCTCGTCAACGGCCACCTCCACCCTGTATCTGGGCTCCTCAATAATAAATAGCGGTGTCCCGGGGGTTGCCATACTACCTGTATCTATGAGTTTTTTTGCTACCACTCCATTGATAGGTGCGGCTATTAGTGCGTAACCACTGAAGGCCTGTGCCTCTTTCAGTGCAGCAGCAGCC
>DROX01000160.1 GCA_011321725.1 Nitrospirota bacterium
GCAAACTGGGGTATCGCAATTGCAGCAAGGATTGCGATGATGGCCACAACGACCAGAAGCTCAATCAATGTGAAACCCTTCTGGTTTCTCTTCTCCGATAGTTTTTTCAGCATTCTTACCTCCTACTCTTGAGTTTTTTCCTGGTTAATTACTTTAAAAAGCCTCTACTAACCTCAACTAATTCCTGCTTAAATTTTCATCTCACCTCCTTCACTTAAACTCTTTGTATATTGATTAAGCAAATGTTATGCCATTCACCCTTGAATTAATTAAAGCCATTATTATTCATAGATTCTTCTAATATGATTGGATAAGTTGTCTGCAAAAAAGCGGAATCTTTGGCAGCTGAATTGACAATTTTTGTCACCGCACCATTCAAAAATTGTCATTGTACTGACATATCTTTTTGTTATCCTGAATATCCTCAAGGCATGAAACCCTTCTTAGATCCCACCATGAAAGCAACTTCTTATCGCTGGATTTGGGGTATAATATCATCTATCAATGGACAGGATTCTTATAAGAGGTGTAAACTGGATTGGTGATTCTGTAATGACCCTGCCAGCAATAAGGGCGGTGAGAGACTTTTATACCCGATCCCATATCACCCTTCTTGTCAAGAAATGGGTAGGTGCCATTTTTGAGAGGGACCCCAACATAGACAGGATAATCTCCTATGATGAAAGATTCCATGGGATAATGGGAAAGATCAAAGGGGCACGGCAGCTGGGCCAATATGGCTTTCAAAAGGCGATACTTTTACAAAATGCCTTTGATGCTGCCATTCTAAGCTACCTTGCTGGAATACCTGAAAGGATAGGCTATGAAAGGGACGGAAGAGGCTTTCTTTTAACAAAATCAATATCTTTTAGCAATGAACTTAAAGAGGTTCATCATACTTTGTATTACCTTGAACTGCTCAGGAGGGCCGGGATTGAGGCGACATACAGACATCCCTGGATTTATATGACCACTGAAGAACGAGAGGAAGCGATCAAATCCCTGGCACATCTTAAAAGACCGATAATCATCGTCAACCCCGGGGCAACCTATGGTTCTGCAAAGAGATGGCCATCAGGGTATTTTTCAGAATTAATAAAAATGATTATCAACCAGTTAGAGGCCACAATAATAATTATTGGATCTGAAAAGGAAAGAGAAATAACCAACGAAATCCTCCACGGCATAGAGGGTGACCTTGTTGAAAACAACCCTGTCATAGATAGAACAGGGAAAACAACCCTGAGAGAGCTTGTGAGAATCCTTTATGCAGCTGACCTGCTCATCACCAATGACTCAGGCCCCATGCATATTGGATATGCCCTTGGTTTACCGGTGGTTGCAGTCTTTGGTTCCACCTCGCCTGAACTCACAGGCCCCCTCTCCTTTGCAAGACCTGAAAGACTGGATATGCCTGCTGAGATTGAATTCCTCTCAAGGGATATCGTCTTAAAAAAAGACCTTCCATGCTCTCCCTGCTTTAAAAGGAAATGCCCTGAGGGTGAGCCAACCTGTCTGCAACAGATTTCACCGGAGGAGGTTCTAAGGGCTGCAAAAAAAATCCTGCCCCAGAAGAGGGCCGTCTTTTTTGACCGCGATGGTACCCTCTGTCATGACCCCGGATATCTCAACAGATGGGATGACTTCAGTGTCTTTCCGGAAGTCAATGATTTGAAAAAGCTCAAAGAAAGAGGTTATTTACTGATAGGGATTACGAATCAATCCGGCATCTCAAGAGGCCTTGTCTCCAGAGACTTTGTTGAAGATGTTAATGCAGTATTCACAGACAAATATGGCTTTGATGCCTTTTATTACTGTCCCCACCATCCTGATGACAGATGTGCCTGCAGAAAACCCTCACCAGGGATGCTCCTGAAGGCAAGGGCTGAATTCAATATTGACCTGAGAAGATCCATTGTTGTTGGTGACAAGGCATCTGATATGGCACTTGCTGAGGCTGTTGGTGCAGAGGGGATATTGATAAGCTCGGACAGGCCGGATAGATATAAACACTCCAGGTGCTGTACTGGAATCAAGGAGGTAATTGAAGAATTGATCAGATAGAGC
>DROX01000161.1 GCA_011321725.1 Nitrospirota bacterium
AGATGGTTATACCCGAGCGTGACACCCCCGGGATAAGGGCTACCGCCTGGGCCATGCCGATCATGACGGCATCCATGAGTCTTATCTCACTGAAGGCCCTGCTGCTTTGTTTCTTTTCACTGATAAGCATATAAAGTCCGAAGATGACGAGGGAGGCTGATATTACAAGGGGCGACCTCAGTGTGGTGGCAACAAGGTCCTCAAAAAGCACACCCACCACTGCTGCCGGAACTGTGGCAACTATCAGGAGGAACAAGACCCAGGGTCTCCTGAAAAGCATGTCATAGAGATCCCTGGCAAAGTATACAAGCAGGGCAAGCAGTGTTCCACCATGGAGCGCTATGTCAAAGGTAAGGCTGTTCACATCACCCTGCCATCCAAAAAGCCAGGGGACAAGTATGAGATGGGCTGTGCTGCTGACTGGTATGAACTCTGTAAGCCCCTGTATTACACCAAGAACTATTGCCTCAATCATGGTCCTTCAGTTTCATTCTCCCCTCAATATGATCAACAAACTGCCGTGCTGTGCGGCCTGAGAAGCTGCCATGTGAGATTGACCACTCTATG
The DNA here is from genome assembly GCA_011321725.1 of Nitrospirota bacterium. Lineage (GTDB taxonomy): Bacteria > Nitrospirota > Thermodesulfovibrionia > Thermodesulfovibrionales > JdFR-85 > JAADHP01. The sequence continues at coordinate 568 of DROX01000161.1, forward strand.
GCTGCCCTCTCAAGGGCATCTTCCTCTATTTGGAGTCCTCTCAGTTTCACATAGTTCCTCACTATGCTGAGGTAGGTATCCTGGTTGAACACTGTGAAGCCAAGTCTGAGGCCGAACCTGTCGCTGAGGGAGACCTTCTCCTCCATCGTCTCGGAGGGGTGGAGTTCCTGGAGGTCTTCCTCCACGCATTCAGGCATCAGATGGCGTCTGTTGGAGGTGGCATAAACCACCAGGTTCTGAGGCCTTGCCTCAATGCTTCCCTCAAGGGTTGCCTTGAGCTGCCTGTATGATGAATCATCCAGATCAAAGGAGAGATCATCACAAAAGAGGATATACCGCTCTGTTCTTCCCCTTATCAACTCCTTTATCTCTGGCAGATGCATCAGGGCATCCTTGTCCACCTCTATCAGCCTCAGGCCCTCCTGCTGGTACTCATTCAACATGCACTTCACTGCAGAGGATTTTCCCACCCCCCGTGGACCATAGAGCAGCACATTATTATGGGGAAGTCCCCTGAGAAACTGCTCGGTATTGTCCTTCAGTTGCTCCAGCAGATGCTCAATACCTTTAAGTTCATGGATCCTTACAGGATCCGGTTCTGATACAGGCTTAAGTATGAGTGCATGATTGTATGAAAAGGCCCTGAATGCCATATACCTGTCAAGCAGGCTTTTGTCAATTTCAGGACTTAGATGATTGACAAGCCTGAGGATAAGCCTGTTCAGGGTCTTGAGTTCATGAAGCAGCTCTTTCATCTTTCCATTTCCCTCAAAACCCTCTCCAGGATCCTTTCATTTGCACAGGCAAGCAGAGGATCAGTCCTCTTCATTGAAAGTTCAACCCCGGATATATCATGGCCATCTATGGTGGTGACAAGGCCACCAGACTCCCTGACCATATGCACCCCTGCAGCATAATCAAAACTCCTTGTTGTGGATGGGTTGATATAAACACTGGCCGCACCCTTTGAGAGAAAGGCAAGGTCAAGGGCTGTGCTTCCAAAGCACCTTGTCCTGTTGGCAAGTGACAGGACAGGAAGTATCAGGGGAAGCTCCCTCTTTGGAGACTGGGTCTCATAAAGCACAACCCTTATCTCCTCGTCCTCCTGTGTTTTCATCCTCATGCCGTTAAAATAGGCCCCCCTGCCCTCCTCTGCCCAGTACTCGTCACCCGTAAGGGGATTTATTATATAGGAAAGATATATCCCGGAGATTGTTTCAGAGTCTGTAACAGCAATGGAGGTGCAAAAAAGGGGGATACCAGAGACGGCATTCTTGCTTCCATCCACAGGGTCTATCAGCACCCTGTGCCCGCCACCGTTGAGATCAACAAGACCAATCTCCTCGGAAACCACTGTAAGAGGGATTGAACTATCCCTGAGAGAGCTGATTATTATCTCCTCAGCGGTCTGGTCCATCTGGAAGGTCCTGTCACCTGCTGCACCACGGCCAAGGGGCTTGATCTCACGGGCAGAGAGCCTACCCTTCCTCAGGTAATCCGAAAGTCTCCGGCCAATATCTCTGAGTATCTCAAGAGTAAGGCGATTATTCATCTCAGGGCTTGGATATCTCTTTTTACTATATAGGATACAACAATACGGTCATGATTTGGCAAATTATTTCGGAGGAAGAAAGAAACCAAGTTACTACAGTATAAAAAAGAGGCTGGTCTGAACACTCAGACCAGCCCTTTGATCTTAAAGGCTTGGAATTTTTGATACCATTTTGATATTGCCATGAATGATCCTTGGATGGCAGAATAAACAGTCTATCTGTTTTTCTGCCACATGCTTCTCATGTACAAACCTTACATCATTATACTTCTCGGTCCTCTCTACATGACAGAAGAAACACTTTTCCTTCGGTACTATCCCTGTACCTTCTGTTATCTTGATATGACAGACATTGCAGGTTAATCCTGCCTTAATTGCCTTTTTATGAGAAAACCGTCTTCCTTGATAAGGAATATCCTCTTTAGGTGAAGTATGACATGATGGACAACCGGTCCAGGCTTGCCCTTCTGGAACTCCCATAAAGTGGCAGAGGAAACAGGGATTCTTTGATACCTTGACATGTTCTCCCTGTACTATATCAGAATGACAACTCCGACAATGTAATTTTATACCCCGCCTTAAACTCTTAAAATGGGGTTTATGGTCAAATCCTATATTCCACTTTGTAAAGGTTACCTTTGATTCAATCAATCTCTTTTCATGGCAATTGGTTTGAAGGCAGTTTTTGTCTGGAACATTAGTCAGTGGTCTCGGGTTATAAGTACCAACAAGAAATCTCAATTGACCAGATATGGCATTTAACGGTGTATAATCATGACACTTCAGGCAGGGCACCTTATTATGCGTGGATGTTTTCCACTTATTATAAAATGGCACCATATAATGACAACTCGTACAGTTTTTTGGACTGGCAAAGATAAATGATTTAGCCATAAAGTATACAGCGACAACGAGTATAACAAATACCAGAGCACTGACACCTATAGTTTTTTTAATCATTTCTTTCTCCTCCTTTCTTCATAAATATAGATTTGAATCTCCCTTCTCATTTCTCTGCCTTTACATCTCCTTCACCCTTTTTCCTTATAGATAGAAGATCAACGAGATAGCCCAGCAACGTACCTATCAATGCCCCAATGATTATGCTAACGGATAGTGAACATAACAGACCAAGGATAATGCCAATTACCATAATAATCCTTGACACCAGTGTTGGGGTAACGGGTCCGCCATAGAGGGCACTCAACAATATAAGGGTAGCGTAACTACCAAAATAAAAACCCGGGACAAGACCAAATACAAGAAATAGTATGAAACCCACCAATGCTCCAATCTTGGAACCTATAACAATAGAGTACTTGCGTTGCCTTCTCATAAGACTTCACCTCCTTTCTTGTTAGAGGAATCAATCTCTCTTTATTTAACAACTAATAAACAACCTCAAAGTTCATCTCCACCTTTCTTAGATTCTGAAGTCTTACTATCTACTATAAAATAAGCACATCTGATGCCTAAGTAAACATATTGATTTTACAGAGGAATTATCAGGCAATAATTTGCAGGATGAACAAAAGTCATGCAATTTTGCAAAAACACAGAAAATGGAGATGTTCTGCAACAAGATTGAAGGGTATCTCTATAGGTGAGGATATATTTATATACTTGCTCGGTGCATATTAAATCTGAACCAGAAAAGAAAAACACTTGGTGCCGGAGGCGGGATTTGAACCCGCACGGGGTTGCCCCCAGCGGATTTTGAGTCCGCCGCGTCTGCCATTCCACCACTCCGGCGTTATAAGATTTTAAAAGAATTCCCGGATAACCGTCAAATCACTGTGGATTGTCGGGTCAGGCCCGACAATGACAGAACCTTGTTCTTGAATTTCACATCATCCACCCATTAACTCATTCACTCATCAACTCATCCACCCATTATGCTGTCCGCATTCCCATCCTGTTTACCATGGTGATAAAATTGTCAACGCTTCTGTCATAACCGCGCTCATAGGAATCATAAAAGAAACATGCCGGCAACTCGCCATGGCGCCTGTGATAATGGAGACACTCGCAACACCTGCCCTTCCTTGAACAGGGCTCATAGGTACAGTTACAACGCTTCAGGTTTGCATCCTTTGTACATTCCATAGAGGACCTCCTTGATAGGGTTGTTTCCGGGAATTATTCCCGGGGATACCTCCCGTCATAACTGTTCTCATCATCTTCATAATCCTCATCCCTGTAACGCCTCTTCTTTATTATCATTCTTATGAATCCTAAAAATGTTATCAAAGCAGCCACGAAAAATACAATCTCATAGAGGTGCTGGCTTAGATAATTAAACACAGTGGCTCTTTTCTCTATGTCCTTCAACCACTCCTGTTCAACCACCTTCAGGTCACTATGGTATATATCTTTAAAGGCAACACCAAAATTATCCTCATACCTTAGGTGTTCAAGCAGTGAGATCAGCCTCTTCTTTCCGTAACGTTTTATTATGTATTCAATAAAGTCCTTGCTTTCCTCATAGGCAAGAAGGAGTCCCCTCCTGTCAGAGGGAAAGACCCCAAGTGAGCTTAAAGGTATGACCTGTCTTGAGATAACCGCCTTTTTTAACAACTCTGCTCCGCCACTGCCCTCAATGAGTTCAGACAATCCACCACCAAGCCACTGGGAAACCCCTTCATCAAACCATCTTGGCAGTCTTCTGCCCGTGATTTCAAAGAGCATAAGATGGGCGGTCTCGTGCCTCAGTGTCTCCTCGAGCATAACACCTGACCTCATCTGCGAGTAGTCAATGACAATCCTGTTCAACCGCGGCTGTGCATAGGCAACAACTGGGCCCTTTCCTGAGAGAGCTACAAAATCATCATGTTTCTTCACCAGTATTATCACTGGTTGTACGGCTGTGACCTCTTCCAATAACCCTTCCATTCTTGCTTTTATAAGGGGATATGTTCTTGTTATCTCCTCTGCTGCACCTTGCAATGCAGCAGGATAATAAATGGTTAATGCATTGGTCTTTAAATATTTGTGGTCCTTAATATCAATGGATGCCCTGAGTGGGGAAAGCAAGAAAAGTAATACCACAAGGCTGCAAAACAAAAGGGGCCTTACCTTACAGGCCCCTTTTCTGACCATAATACTGTACTCTCTCAATCCTGTTTATCCATCATGCCTTTGATTTGTCAACAAGCTTTTCCTTCCCAAGCCATGGCATCATGCTCCGCAGCCTGCGTCCAACCTCTTCAATGGGATGGGCCTCCCCTTTCTTTGTGAGTGCATTAAAGACGGGTTTGCCTGCTCTGCACTCAAGAATCCACTCCCTTGCAAACTGGCCTGACTGTATCTCACCAAGTATCTTTTTCATCTCTGCCTTGACAGAATCATTGATTACCCTTGGTCCGCGTGTCAGGTCTCCATACTGGGCTGTATTACTGATGGAGTATCTCATATTGGCAATACCACCCTCATAGATAAGATCGGTTATCAACTTCACCTCGTGAAGACACTCAAAGTATGCCATCTCGGGGGCATAACCAGCCTCTATCAATGTCTCATAGGCAGCCTGTATCAGTGCTGTAAGGCCACCGCAGAGAACAACCTGCTCTCCAAAGAGGTCGGTCTCTGTCTCCTCCCTGAAGGTTGTCTCAAGGATACCTGCCCTTCCACCCCCTATTGCAGAGGCATAGGCAAGTCCGATCTCTCTTGTATCACCCGAGGGGTCCTGATGTACAGCAAGCAGACAGGGCACACCGCTGCCCTTCCTGTACTCACTCCTTACAAGATGCCCCGGCCCCTTGGGTGCTACCATAAAGACGTTTATATCAGATGGAGGCACTATCTGACCGAAGTGGATATTAAAACCATGTGCAAATGCAAGGTATGTACCGGATCTCATATTGGGTCCTATCTCCTCTCTGTACACATCAGCCTGCAGTTCATCAGGAAGGAGTATCATTATGATATCCGCCTCTTTCGCGGCATCAGCAGGGGGCATTACCTTGAAACCAGCCTCCTCTGCCTTTTTCCAGCTTCCGCCCTTTCTTACCCCGATGATAACATTCATGCCACTGTCGCGGAGATTGTTGGCATGGGCATGGCCCTGGCTACCGTAGCCCATGATGCAGATGGTCTTGTTTTTCAGCAGATCAAGATTTGCATCTTTATCATAGTATGCCCTTATCATAAAAAAACCTCCCTTTGTAGAATTTGACTAATATTATATTACAAGCAATGAAAGAAAAACCAACCATCTTAAAGTAGTAATTTCCTATCCAGTCGTCTTCACAGGCACTTAGGTATTACTATAGCTTTCAATGTTTGCCGGACAGTAGTGATATTGGAGGGAGAATTATTGACTCAGTCATATACAGGGAATCGCCTGCTTAAAGAAAGCGCCCTGTCTCTTATCTTTTTTAACTCCCCTTCATCTTTTGAGTTGTTAACCACCTCGTCAATGATCTCGGCAATCTCCACCATCTCCTCTTCCCCCATCCCGCGGGTGGTAACGCAGGGGGTGCCAAGCCTTATACCACTTGTTATTGTGGGAGGAAGGTCATCAAAGGGGATGGCATTTTTGTTCACTGTAATACCGCACCGATCCAGGGCATCTTCAGCATCTTTTCCGGTGATCTTCTTGCTTGTAAGGTCAACAAGCATGAGATGATTATCTGTGCCGCCGGAGATGATATCAAAACCCCTGTGTATCAGTTCGTCAGAGAGCCTCCGGGCGTTCTTAATGACCTGTCTCTGGTATTGCCTGAAATCCTCGCTCATGGCCTCTTTGAAAGCAACAGCCTTTGCAGCTATGACATGTACCAGAGGACCACCCTGAATACCCGGGAAAATCATCTTGTCTATCCCCCTGGCAAACTCCTTCCTGCACATTATCAATCCACCCCGTGGCCCTCTCAGGGTCTTGTGTGTGGTAGAGGTAACAAAATCTGCATGTGGGATCGGTGATGGATGCAGTCCCGCAGCAATCAGCCCTGCAATATGTGCGATATCGGCAAGGAGATATGCCCCCACCTCCCGGGCTATATCAGCGAATATCTTGAAATCAATAGTCCTTGAATAGGCACTTGCGCCAGTAATGATCATCTTCGGTCTTGTCCTTTTGGCTATATCCCTGACCTCATCATAATCTATATAACCCTCCCTGTTCACACCATAACTAACAGCATTATAGAGTATCCCGGAAAAATTGACCCTGGCACCATGTGTGAGGTGGCCTCCATGGTTAAGGCTCATTCCAAGGACGGTATCACCGGGCTTGAGGACAGAGAAGAACACAGCCATGTTCGCCTGGGAGCCGGAATGGGGCTGAACATTTACATGCTCTGCACCGAATATCTCCTTTGCACGTTCAATTGCAAGATTTTCAACCTCGTCAGCATACTCACATCCACCATAGTACCTCCTGCCAGGATACCCCTCCGCATACTTGTTAGTAAACACCGAGCCCTGCGTCTCTAATACAGCCTTTGATGTATAGTTTTCCGAGGCAATAAGTATTATCTTGTCCTTTTCCCTCTCCGTCTCTCTGATTATAGCATTGTATATGTCGGGATCAACCGATCTAAGAGATTCAAAGTTCATTATTTATCCTCTTCTCAATCTTCATGATCTTGTCAAGCCTTCTCAGGTGCCTGCCTCCTTCAAAAGGCGTGACAAGCCAGGTCTCCAGGATCCGCACCGCCATATCCCTCTCAAGGAGCCTCCCGGCCAGGACAAGGATGTTAGAATCGTTGTGCAACCTGCTCATCCTCGCTGTGTACTCATCATGACACAGCGTAGCCCTGATACCTGGAAACTTGTTTGCCACAATGGACATCCCGATGCCTGTTCCGCATATAAGGATACCCCTTTCAACATCACCCCTTGATACTGCTGAGGAAACCTGCTCACCAAAGTCAGGATAGTCAACTGAGGAATCCTCGTTGGTACCGAAATCAAGTGGTTCCAAGCCTTTCTGAATAAGGATATCCTTGATGAAGTTTTTCAACTCCAGGCCTGCGTGATCTGAACCTATAGCAATTCTAACCTTTGACATGAAGGGAACTTCAGGAATAATATCTTTAATCATAAAATAACCACTGGTATTGATGTCAAGTATTTGTTTGTTGTATAATTTAAGGCTAAACCACAGCTTAAGCGAGGTCCTGAATCATGAATAACTATACTGTTACACTTATTCCAGGCGACGGTGTTGGCCCAGAGGTGACAGATGCAATGGTGAAGGTGATTGATGCCTCGGGGGTAAGGATCAACTGGGAGGTTGAAGAGGCTGGAGAGGATGCCTACCGCAAAGAAGGCACCCCTTTACCGGAAAGGGTAATAGAATCAATAAGAAAAAACAGGGTCGCCATCAAGGGGCCTGTAACAACCCCTGTTGGCAAGGGATTCAGATCAGTAAATGTTGCATTGAGACAGAGTCTTGATCTTTACGCCTGTGTAAGACCATGCAAGTCATACAAGGGTGCAAGGACAAGGTATGAAAACATAGACATTGTGATTATACGCGAAAACACCGAAGACCTCTATGCTGGCATAGAGTTTCCGAAGGGTTCAGAGGAGACACTGGGCCTTATCAGATACATCAAGGACACAACAGGAAGGTCTATAAGGGAAGACTCGGGGATAAGCATTAAGCCCATCTCTGTTTTTGGTTCCGAGAGGATTGTAAGGTTTGCCTTTGAGTACGCCCGGAAGAATGGGCGAAGGAAGGTTACGGCTGTCCACAAGGCTAACATAATGAAGTTCTCCGATGGTCTCTTTCTTGACGTGGCCCGTAATGTGTCGCAGGACTATCCGGATATTGAATTTGAAGACAGGATTGTGGATAATATGTGTATGCAGCTTGTTCAGAAACCGGAACTTTACGATGTGCTTGTTCTTCCCAACCTCTATGGAGACATAGTCTCTGACCTTGGAGCCGGGCTTATAGGCGGGCTTGGCCTCGCACCTGGTGCAAATATCGGGGATGACTGTGCTGTCTTTGAGGCTACCCATGGAAGTGCACCCAAATACAAGGGGCTGAACAGGGTCAACCCCCTTGCAATGATCCTTTCAGGTGTGATGATGTTGAGACACCTTGGTGAGGACAGGGCTGCTGATGCTGTAGAGGGGGCGATCAAAGAGGTTATAGAAGAAGGGAGATATGTTACATACGATATGAAACCATCCCCGGATGATCCCACAGCTGTAGGCACCTCTGAGATGGCTGAGGCAATAATCAAGAAAATAAAGATATAGATGGAAGCAATCCCCATAAGCATACCCGGTAACTTTGTAGGATTCCTTTCCATCATAATATGCATTCTCATAGTGGCCTTTCTGTCCAGCTCCGAGGCATCCCTGATCTCAGTGAATCGCATCAGGATGAAGCACCTTGCCGACAATGGAGACAAGAAGGCAAAGACGGTCCAGACAATACTATCCGAGCATGATCGGTTATTCGGTACGATCCTTCTTACTGAGAACTTCTTTATCATCCTTGCAACATCACTGGGTACGGCAATTCTGCTGAACATCTTCGGTGAGGATGGCTGGCTGATTGCATCACTTCTGATGACCGTGCTGATCGTTTTAATTGGAGAGATCACCCCCAAGACAATAGCATTGAGCCATTCAGAACGTTATGCCCTTCTTGTGGCCCGTCCCATAAAGTTCCTCATCACCCTGACCGGCCCTGTGGTATGGATATTCACAAGACTGCCTGGCTGGCTCCTGAAGATAATGGGTGCAAAGATCCACCCCTCTCCTTTCGTGACGGAGGAGGATATAAGGGCAATGATAGACCTTGGAGAGGAAACGGGAACCCTCCTTGAGGAAGAAAAGGAGATGCTCCAGAAGGTCTTTGAGTTTGGTGATACAGTTGCCTCGGAGGCAATGGTGCCAAGGACAGAGATAGTTGCCATTGAAGACAGTGCAACCGTTTCAGAGGCCCTTCAGCTTGTGAAAGAAAAGGGGTTTTCACGCTATCCTGTTATCCATGAGAAGATGGACAATGTGATCGGCATTCTTTACATAAAGGATATCCTCATTAAAATGGCAGAGGAGAATATCCCGACAGACACGCCAATCAAGGATTTCGTAAGGGAGGCCTATTTTATACCCGAGAACAAACGGATCAGTGAACTCCTCAATGAGATGCAGAAGAAGAAGTTCCAGATAGCCATTGTGGTGGATGAGTATGGTGGAACAGCCGGTCTTATAACACTGGAGGACCTTATGGAGGAGATCGTTGGCAGTCTCCAGGATGAGTTTGAAAAGATAAAGGCTGAAAAGGATGTAGAGGTCATTGACGAGAGGACATTCATCGTGTCAGGCACAACAGGCCTTGACGAGGTGAGCGACCTTGTAGGGGTGAAGCTTGAAAGTCCCGATTTCCATACCATAGGCGGTTTTGTCTTCGGACTTTTCGGAAGGCTGCCCAGGGAAGGTGAGCAGATCAGATATCATAACCTGAGGTTCCTCATACTCTCCATGGACCAGAGAAAGATCTCAAAGATAAAGATAACACGGCTATAGGGAGGAGTGGATATATGAGAAGAAAGGTCACCGTAATAGGAGCCGGAAATGTGGGTGCAACCCTTGCACAGTATATTGTTATGGATGGCATCTCAGATGTTGTGCTCTATGATATAGTTGAGGGGCTGCCTCAGGGAAAGGCACTGGATATACTTGAGGCAACACCTCTTTATAATGTAAGTGCCACCATAGAGGGTGTAAATGATCTCTCAAGGATGGAAGGCTCTGATATAGTGGTGATCACAGCAGGTGCTGCACGTAAGCCAGGGATGTCCAGGGACGATCTGCTGAACACCAATGCCTCTGTTGTCCGCACGGTCAGCAGAGAAATAAAGGAGCATTGTCCTGATTCACTGGTAATAGTGGTCACAAATCCAATGGATGTGATGGCACAACTCTGCTGGCATGTAACGGGTTTTCCCCACCAGAGGGTCATGGGCATGGGTGGTATCCTTGACTCGGTACGGTTCAGGACATTCATATCAATGGAACTTGGTGTATCCGTGCAGGACACGGAGGCGCTTGTGCTCGGTGGGCATGGAGACCAGATGGTACCACTTCCAAGATTCACCACTGTCCGGGGCATCCCCATTACACATCTCATGAGCAAAGACAGGATCAACGCCCTTATTGAGAGGACAAGAAAGGGTGGTGCCGAGATCGTATCACTGCTGAAAACGGGTAGTGCCTTCTATGCACCCGCTTCAGCCACCTATCAGATGATAAGGGCCATCCTGCTGGATGAAAAGAGGTTTGTCCCTGCTGCAGCCTATCTGAAGGGACAGTACGGTGTAAAGGGGCTTTTCGTTGGTGTACCTGTCATACTCGGCCGAGAGGGGGTTGAGGAGATAGTTGAACTCTCCCTTACAGACGACGAAAGGGAGGCATTCTATAGATCTGTTGATGCTGTAAGATCACTTGTTGAAAAACTAATATAAGGAGGTTTTCGGATGGAACGTACGCTCTCAATTGTCAAGCCCGATGGTGTGAAAAGAGGACTTATCGGTGAGGTCATCAGCCGGTTTGAAAAGGCCGGGCTGAGAATTGTTGCATTGAAGATGTTAAAGCTCTCCAAGGAGCAGGCAATGGGCTTCTATATAGTCCATAAGGACAGGCCCTTCTACAACAGCCTTACCGACTTCATGTCGGAAGGTCCGATTGTGGTTATGGTGATTGAAGGAGAAGATGCGATCTCAAAGGTCAGGGAGATAATGGGGGCAACAAATCCTGAGGAGGCAGCCCCGGGCACCATAAGGGCTGACTTTGCCTCAGACATTGAGAGAAACATCGTGCATGGCTCTGATTCCCCTGAGTCAGCAGGGTTTGAGATATCATACTTCTTCTCATCCCTTGAAATAAATAGCCCAACAAACTAAAATATAAAGCTAAAATATATAGCCAGAACCAGCTGCAATGGAAAATCAATGAAAGCAGCTCAATGCAATTTATGCTGGATCTGGCATTGAAACAAATTCTGTTTTGATCCTGACCTGAAAAAACAAGCTTTCATGATGCCGAAGGGATCGTTAGTTATGTCTTTCTTAAAAAAGACAACTATACTTGTATTTGTTGCCCTGAATATCCTTTTGTTTCATTCAGGCGGTGTTCATGCCTCTGTCCCGGATGAAAAGAGCAGGATAATAGGCAATATATTCTCCTATGGCCCTGTTGACAGATCTGTTATACTGATTGAGAAAAAGACAGACCGTCTATTCCTTGTAAAACTGGGGGACCCCTTCCCGGAGGTCCTCGCCGAATATTCGGTTGTAACAGGCCAGAACAATGGTGACAAGCTCCGTGAAGGTGACCAGAAGACACCCGAGGGGATCTATCATATTGTAAAATACATCCCTCCAGAGAAGCTTGATACAAGGCTCTTTGGGAACGGTGCCTTCCCTATCAACTACCCTAACATTGTTGACAGGATACACGGCAAGACAGGACACGGTATATGGATACACGGAAGAGGGGAACTGACAAACGGCAGGAGAACCAATGGATGTATCTCCCTAACAAATGACAACCTGGCAAACCTCAAGGGCCTCCTGGAGCCAGGCTTTCCTGTGGTGATTACAGAGGAGATGGATTTCCTATCACCTGCCAGATACAGGGAAGAGAGGCAGACCTACCTTAACTATCTTATGGGCCTGATAAATGCCTGGAAGGAAAACAACTTCTCACTTTACAAGAGCTTCTTTTCAAGGTCATTCAGATCATCATGGAATGAGGACTACACCAGCTACCTTGAAAGGAAAAAGAGGCTGATGCTTGAAAACCCTGAAAAGTTCATCTCCCTCAAAGAGATAGTCCTCTACAAGGAGAATTCAAAGGAACTGATGTACGAGTACAAACAGCTTTATTGTACAGACAACTATATAGATTTCGGGCTGAAAAAGCTCTATTTTGAGGCAAATGACAATGGTGAGTACATGGTCATAGCAGAGGATTACAAACCACTACCAGTGGAACCCGAGATAAAAGACTCTGTGGTGAGCTTTATCAAAAAATGGCTTGATGTCTGGAAAAAGGAGGACATCAAAAGGTATATATCCTTCTACAGTGATAGGTTCTCCCATGGGAAGATGGACCTTGAAGGCTGGAGCAGATACAAGAAGGGTGTCTTTGAAAGGTCCAATATAAAACGTATACTCATTGGTGATATAAGGATTAAGCTCCTGTACGGTGGAAGGATCCAGGTGAGATTCATCCAGGACTATGAGTCGGATATATTGAAAGACAGGGGTATAAAGACACTGGTCCTGCAGGGATGTCCCGGCAATTTCAGGATAGTACAGGAGTACTGGAAACCGTTATGATAAGGCACATCTGTTTTTATCTTTCCTTCCTTGTCATAGCATTCTGCACAAGCTCCGTTGCCCTTGCCACGGACCAGGTCAAGGACAACCGGTATGCCCATGAGGTCCACTTTGAAGGCACCCCCTATGAGCTCCATATATTCAGGATATACGGCAGGGAGAAGGGGCCCACCATGCTCATCATTGGTGGTATCCAGGGCGATGAACCGGGAGGCTTTCTCTCGGCTGACCTTTATACAGAGATAGCACTTGAGAAGGGAAACCTTATTGTTGTACCTCGTGCCAACTTCAAATCCATAATCCTCTTCAACAGGGGTATTGATGGCGATATGAACCGTGTATTCAACAAGAAAAAACCTGAAACCCAGATGGACCGGGTCGTGGAGATAATCAAGCAACTAATGAAAGAGGCCGATATATTCCTGAACCTCCATGACGGGTGGGGGTTTCACAGGGACCGATATATTGACGAACTGAGGAACCCAAAGAGGTTCGGGCAGTCTATAATTATAGACACAGGAATATACAGATGCAGGGACGGAAGGGAGATCAATCTTGCAGAGATTGCAAAGAGAATCATAAGGGGTGTCAACAGAAAGATAAAAGAGGAAAAATACTATATGCACCTCTTTAACACCCGAACGGATGCCACCAATACACCCTTCCCGGAGATGAAAAAAACTGCAACATACTTTGCCCTCAAGGAATACTGCATCCCCTCCTTCGGGATAGAGACCTCAAAGAACCTCCCATCCCTTGAGATGAAGGTGCTTTACCATAACTACGCAATAAACGAATTCATGAAGGAGTTCGGAATCGTACCGGAACAACCAAGGATTCTCCTTGTCAGGCCCAGATTGCGGTATGCTGTTATCTCCGTAAACAATGAGCCCGTCATTGTAGAGAACGGTGGCACCCTCTTTGTGGAGGAAAAGGACACCATCAGGGTAATACATATTGAATCAAACTATGAAAGGGGGCTCTCCTGTGATGTCCTTGGCGCAGGCAGCCTCAACGACCTTCGTAATGACATAATACTGACAAATGACACCAGGATCATCTTCAGGAAGGACAATATCAAGATGGGAAGCATAGATGTAAAGGTCAGGAGGAACGGAAGAAACAAGTATTTTGTTTTCATAGTAAAACACAACAACAGGAAGATGGCAGTCCTTGAGGGAGAGATACTGAAGGTCCGTAAGGGTGATACGCTTGAACTGATAGAGGCCTTTGGAGACAACGGCCACTCAATGAATTACATTATAAACTTCAAGGGTTTTATACCCAGGGGGATTGACAAAAACACAGGTGACGACAGGGGGATAAAGATAACAATCAATCC
>DROX01000162.1 GCA_011321725.1 Nitrospirota bacterium
TATAGGGTTTGTTTCTTTACTTGATTTAGTGTATAACAATAAAAAAGAGGTTACTTTATTGTTTAATCCTGTGGTTGGCTTATTTTTATGAGGTGCCCTGCCTTGACAGGGATTTGTTTTGGACAGATATGATATGGGAAAGATTTTAGTTCTACCACCAGAGGCTGACCTTATTGAATACGTAGCAGATCTGGTGTATCACACTCAAGAGGCCGGAACCGGCACCCTGGATTTCTCAGACTCCCTGGTTGTATTCCCCGGAAGGAGGCCTGCCCATTTCCTGAGGAAGGCCCTTGCTGCACGGGCAGGAAGGGCCTTCATGTCACCAAGGATATTCTCCATGGATGACTTTATAGATCACCTCTACGAGGAGATCCTGGGGATAAAGGACAGGAAGCTTGGCAGTATTGATGCGCTCACCATCCTCCATGATATTCACAGGAGATCACCCGGACCACTGGGAGGAGAAAGGTACTTAAAGATGGAGGAGTTTATCGGGATCGGTACAAGGCTTTTCAGGGACCTTGAGGAATGCCTTATGGAGGATCTGGGCATCAACACCCTTGAGACCATATGCATCTCCACCACCTTATCCCATGATACAGAAAGCAGACTGCAGGGACTCGCCTCATTTTACAGGCTCTTCTACGAGGAGCTGAAGAGGCGCGGTTTTTCCACCCGTTCAGTGAGGTATAAGGCAGTGTGCGAGGCTGACATTGATCTTGATGGCTACAGTTGTATAATCTTTGCAGGTTTTCTGATGTTAACAAAGACAGAAAAGAGGCTCTTCAGGAGATTCCTGTCCCATCCTGGAACAAGTATTGTATCTCACGACACGGATATTGTCAGAAGCGAGCTTGAAGAGATCTCCCAGGTAGAGACCGTGGATGCAAAGAAAAGGCCGGGGGAGTGTGATATCAGGATATACAAAAGCCCTGACAGCCATGGCCAGGTCTTTGTCCTTGCTGAAAAGATAAAGGCCCTTAAAGAATCCGGCCAGATAAATGAAAAGACCCTTGTTGTCCTTCCAGGGGTGGAACTTCTCATGCCTTTACTGCACCACTGCCTCAGCCTTCTTGATGAGAAGCAATACAATATATCCATGGGATACCCCCTCTATCGCACACCCATATTTGCATTCTATGATGCACTAATGGATGTTGTCAGCTCCATGGTAGAGGACAGGCTCTATGTGCCTTCCTATATCAAATTTGTCCTCCATCCATACACTAAGAATATATATTTCAGGGCTGATGGTGAAGACAGGCCGGAGCTGACGAGGGTCCTCTTCCACAGGATAGAGGATCTCCTTAATGAGAGGGCAAGGGTGTTCACAAGGCTTGAAGAGATTGAGGGCCTTGTTGATGAAATCTACCGGGGGGATACCGATCTGGAGCTCCTGTCCGCTGACCGGGATGTGATGAAGGCACATCTCAGGGAGATACATGACAATACGATACGCAGATTTTCAGGGTTCAATGACGTGGCTGACCTGTCAAGGAGGTCGGCAGAGATCCTCATGTACATCTACCACAACAGCACCGCGCCAGGGCATGCCTTTTTTTATCCCTTCAGCGAGGGTTTCCTGAGGGTGTTTGATGAGCTTGAAAACTCCCTTTTCAGTTCCGTAAGCTTTGATTCTGTTACGGATTACTTCAATTTCTTCAGGAGATACATCAAGACCTGTACGCTGCCCTTTGAGGGTACGCCCCTGAGAGGGCTTCAGGTGCTTGGTTTCCTTGAGACAAGGAACATACAGTTTGAAAGGGTCTTCTTCCTCAACCTAAATGAAGGCATTGTCCCCGAGGGCAGGAAGGAGGATTCCCTGATACCCCAGAAGGTGCGGGAGATCCTGGGGCTTTCAACATACAGGAGGAGAGATGCCCTTGCTGGTGCATACTTTGACCTGCTGATTAGAGGAGCCAGAGAGGCCCATCTCTTCTATGTGGAGAATGACAGGTCAGAAAGGAGCAGGTTTATTGAAAGGATTATCTGGGAGAAGGAAAAGAGGGCGGGGATGACCTGCCAGGAGAGATTTGTAAGACCAATAAGCTACAGGGTCAGGCTTATAAACCCCGTACCTGCACCTGTCCAGAAGACCGGGGCTGTGACAGATCTCCTTGAGGGGTTCCAGTTCAGTGCCTCACAGCTTGATGACTATCTGAGATGTCCCCTCAGGTTCTATTACCGGTATATCCTCGGTTTAGAGAAAAGGGATGAGATAAGAGCCGACCCTGAAAGAAGAGACATAGGCATTCTGGTGCACCAGATCCTGGGGGAGTTCTTCAAGCCACTTGAAGGGATTGTCCTGGAAAGGGAACATCTTGACACTACAAGGATGGAGGGGATTGTTGAGAGGGTCTTTAGGGCACACTATGGTGAGGAGGTCTCAGGGGCCTACTATCTCATCAAAAGGCAGGTCAAAAGACGGATGGCTGATCTGTTGAATCAATACTACAATGCATTGGTAGCGGATGGTGCTGTGATAGAAACGGTAGCCACGGAGAAGGATATGCAGAGGGAGTTCCACGGATTCAGGATAAAGGGGATTATAGACAGGATTGAGAGAAGATGCCTTCCTGGTTCCGGGGAGTTCACCGCACTTGTTGATTACAAGATTGCATCCACCGGGGGCCATCTGCAGATCAACTTCAACAGGCTTGATATTGAGGACAGGGGTACCTGGTCAGATGCGATAGGCTCAATCCAGATACCCTTGTACATGCTTCTCTGCGAGGGCAGGTACAGGTCTCCCCTGAAAGGGTTTTATCTGCTCCTTGGCAAGGGCAGGCTTGGCAGGGATGCTGAATACGAGGTGGTCAGGACAGAGGAGGAGCTTGATACATTGAAGGAGATTATCCTGAGGACCCTTCGTGAGATAGTTGATCCTGGGGCAGATTTCGTCCCTGCTGCTGATATGCGAAAGAACTGCCCTGACTGTCTATATCAGGATATATGCGGGACGCAATGGATAAGAGGCTATACATACTGAACAGGTCAGCCAGTTCAGAGGGGTTAAGCTATCTGAAGACCATCCTCCTGATCCCGCTGCTGTTGCTGCTTACCACCTGTGCAGTTAATCCTGTGACAGGCAGGCATGAGCTCATGCTTGTCTCAGAGTCTGAAGAGATAGCCATTGGCAGGGAGGCAGCCCCATCCCTGAAATGGTCCTATGGCGGGGAGTACAGGGATGAGAGGCTGAGGGCCTATCTTGAAGGGATCGTGAGGAGGATCTGGAAGCACTCCGAGAGACCCTATCTGCCCATGACATTTGTTATACAGAACACCACGCTTCCCAATGCCTTTGCCCTGCCAGGCTATGTGGCTATCACAAGGGGTCTTCTTGCGGAACTTGACAACGAGGCACAGCTTGTTGCTGTAATGGGGCATGAGGTGGGGCATGTGATGGCACGGCATACTGCCAGGAGGATCACCCTTGGCACCCTCCAGCAGCTGGGGCTAATCATCGGTGGGATAGCCCTGGGTGGAAAATCTGGCGGCAACACCCTTCTTCAGGTTGGAGCAATCGGAAGCAGCCTGCTGATGTTGAAGTTTGACCGCTCACAGGAGCTTGAGGCAGACAGGCTTGGTGTAAAATACATGGCAATGCTCGGCTATGATCCTTACGAGGCCATCAAGGCCCATGATCGTCTTGAGGTGGCTATAAATAAGTATCTCAGGAACCTGGGCAAGCGGAGGCAGGAGGATAATTTCCTCACCACCATACTTTCAACACATCCCCGTGAGGAGGTACGTAAGGAGGAGATGCTACAGATGATAAAGCGACTGCCACCTTATAAGGTCAGGGGGGATGGCAGGTTCAGGAAACGTTTCCAGAGGGCCATCAGGAGGTTGAGGCAGATCAACAGGGTCTATTATGTCTACGACAGGGCGGTACTCAACTTCAACAAGGACAGGATTGAAAGGGCTGAAGCACTCCTGAAGAAGGCCATAGAGAAGGCAAACAGAGAGGCACCCTTCTATAACCTCTATGGAATGATTGAATACAAAAAGGGTGAATACAAAAGTGCGGAAAGATACTTCAGGAAGGCCCTCTCCCTGTATCCAGACTACCAGCCTGCCTTTTACGGCCTGGGGATTTTATCTTTAAAAGAAAAGGAGTATTATGAGGCTGTCAATAGATTCAAAAAGAGTCTTGGCCTTTTCCCCGATCATGCACCGTCCCATTTCGGCCTTGGCAAGTCCTATTTCTACCTGGGCAGGTACAGCTCTGCAATACCCCATCTCAGGGCATTTGCATCAGCAGCACCGGGGCATCCCGAGGTTCATGGACTGCTGGGGATATGTTATGAAAACACAGGAAACATAAGGGCTGCAATAAGGGAGTATTCCTTGCAGGTGCGAATTGCTCCCCACTCAGACCTTGGCAGATACGCCAGGCAGAGGCTGTTTGTCCTGCGAGGCCTCTACAGGAGATAACAAAAAAGGCCTGATGATCATCAGGCCTTTTCAGGTGTTATACCCGGATTTTTTAAGTTTTTAACAGTTTATCAGAGATCCTTCATGGGCTTTATGAAGAGGAAGTAGACCATTGTCCAGTTGCCAAGGATGATGAATATTGTTGTGATAATGCTTGACATAGCCAAGGTTGACACTCCTGTCACCCCATGACCAAAGTTTCAACCGCCTCCAAGGGCAGCCCCGAATCCCATAATGAGGCCGCCAACAAAGACCCTGAGCAACTCCTCGGCACCTGGTGCCTTCAGCTTGAACTCCTTCAGGCCCAGCGCACTGAGAAGCGCACCTATTGGTGTGCCGATTACCATGAAGGCGCTCCAGGTGGGCTCCTTACCGGTCATGATTGTAGCGAAAAGCTCCTTCGTCGGTCCGGTATAGGATATGCCCCTTGCACCACCGCCCCACTTCTCAGAGGCCCACCATGCAGCTGTGACAACAAGTCCGAGAAGCACACCTGTCAGCGGCCAGGCATAGCCTTTCTGGGGTTTCTGTATGCCACCTCTGATAAGGAAGGGGATGGCAATCACGATCAGTACCCCTATCACTATCCATTTGTTGACACCTATGAGGTTGTAAAGCGTGAGAGGTTGAACATCCACTCCCTTGTCCCACAGTTGTTCCAGTTGCTGATCGTTGAGCATCTTGATGCCCTCTCCTGTCCACCATACATGAAAGCTTGTCAGGAAGTTGTAAAGAGGTTTGAGAACACCCTTGACGGTTACAAAGATCCCGATCATGAAGCCCAGTATTGTCACCCATGCATTGAACTGGCCCTCACCAATCTTGTACCAGATGCCGCTACCGCAACCACCGGCAAGGACGATGCCCAGGCCGAAGATGTACCCCCCAAGGATGTTCGCGATTGGGAAGAAAGCCTGACGCCTGAGTTCCTCAATCTGGCCGATGTCCTCAAGGAAGTTTGCCCCTATTGTTACGACTATCAAACCCAGGATGTAGGCCTTGAAGAGATTGTAGTCATTGATGAAGATAACATCCCTGAAGGCGGTGTTCATACAGTATCGGCCACGCTGCAGAACCCAGCCTGTAGCAACTCCTACAATTAGACCTGAAATTACTAATGCTATCATAGGCCCTCCCGCTATAGTGTTTTACAGGGATTCCCCTCCCTGTTACATAAATTAGATATAATAGTAAATAACAGCTATCCAAAAGTTGTAAATAATAGATAATTTTAACCGATCTTGTCAATACCCTGCCTTCGGTTGGTAAAGGTATGAGGAAGAGGGGGGATCATCAGTTGTAGATGCTTCTGAGTTTTTCCCAGGGATCTATACTGATTATGGTGTTGTTAATCTCTTTCTTCCGCTTCTCCGCTATTGAATAAAACTCCTCAATGGACATAACAACCTCATGGAACCAGCCATAGTTGTCCAGCAGAAGGGCTGTTATATCAGGGTCTATCTCGTTATTGCCTGCCATCTGCTGCATGATCTGCCTGATCCTTGCCTCCTCCATACCCTTCCTGTAGGGCCTGTCCTCGGACAGTGCTGTAAATATATCCGCAACAGCCATTATCCTTGCGCCAAGAGACATCTCTCCGCCTGTTATTCTGAAGGGATATCCCTTTCCGTTGAGCTTTTCATGGTGAAAGCCTGCCCATTCCTCCACCTTTGGAAACTCATGGATGTGTTTGAGTATATGATAGGTGTAATAGGTGTGGGTCATCATGATATCCATCTCAGCCTCATTCAGTGGGCCCTCCTTGTTCAGGATCTCTTCCGGGACAGCAAGCTTGCCAATATCATGGAGAAGTCCCGCAAGGAACATCTGCCTTTGCTCAGATGGGGAGAACCCGCAGAGCCTTGAGAGTTCCCTTGCAACGGTGGCAACACGCTGGGAGTGTTTGCTTGTAAAGGGGCTTTTTCTGTCAACAACATAGGCCATGGCGTAGCACAGATCCACAATAACATCAAGCGAGTATGTATATATCTCTGGTGAGATCTCCCTCAGGAGTTCGTTAGAAAAGTCATCTTTGAGATCAAGCCAGAAGGCCCTGCTCTCTGAAAGATCAAGGAATATATTCACAAGGTCCCTGTTGAAAAGATGGTCAGCACCTTTGCTGATCCTGTCCTGGATCATGGAGACACCTTTGTGGCTGATCTCCCTGTCTTTGGACAGCACATCTACCCTGTCAACGAGGAATATTATCTGGCTTTCTATTGGAATCTCATAGCCCTTTGTTCCGGTGCGGTTGTTCCCCTCCCATCTGTCGTGATGATGCCTGATCACTGTTGCCACATCATTGAATGTGGGGATGGCACTCAGTATCCTGTAGCCCTCGCAGGCATGGACGTGGAGATCGGGGGCATCATATCCCTCAATGAGTCTTTTTTCCTTCTGGCTTACCACGCCGATATCATGGAGCATTGCCGATACAAAGAGCCGTTCCATCTCCTTCTTATCAAGCCCGATCACCTTTGCCATCTTCAACGCCATGATGGCCACGTTCTTGTGATGGTGCATTATCCCCGAGGAGACAAGGTCTATCCCCTTTGATAGGGAGAAGATGAGATTGTTCATATTCATCAACGGACTATACATAACAGCTCCTTCACTATAAGAAAAGGAATCCCTATACATTGTATCGTACAGATTCCAGTAAAACTTTAAGCCCATGTGGTTATTACCGGACGCTACCAGACTGACAGAGGTAAATAGTAAGGACGTTTTCAGGGGCTGGGTGAAGATAGCCTTCTGAAGAACTCCATCATCTCCCTGAAGGCATCCTCTGACACCACTCTGCTATAAGCAGTGCCTGATGAGGGGTCTTCACCATAGGCAGGGTTTGAGAAGCCATGAACTGCACCACCATAGATAACCAGTTTCCACTCTACACCTGAAGAGTCCAGCATGTTCATGATACCAAGCAGTTTGTCCTCCTCCACAAGGGGGTCTGAATAACCATGAAGTATGAGAAGGGGTGTCTTTGTGTTCTCTAAATTGATGAAGAGGGAAGGGGAGAGACTCCCATATACTGTTACAACCCCTCTGAGATCCTTTGCCACCTTTGCAAGTTCAATGGCTACCCTTCCGCCAAGGCTGAACCCAACCACCATTATGCGTGAGGGATCAACGAA
>DROX01000163.1 GCA_011321725.1 Nitrospirota bacterium
AGGGGTATTGATTTTGAGCGGATTTAATTTTGCCATAGTGGCTGCCGTGAGGGCAGCCGGGCAAAATTACCTCGGAGGCAGACAGGATGTCTGCCGAGAATGAGACGAAAAATCAGTGCCCCTTGCCATTACCATAACTTTCAGTATTTACCGGACAGTAGTGTCACAGGATTGGAAAGGAATTTTTTATGCGAAATCTGAGATAATATATGTCAAGACAGTGGGAAGATTGGCTCAATGGATGAGATCATAAGAAGCCAGATATTTGATGATGCCCTGTACGAGTTGATTACAAGGACAGCCACAGAACTGCCTGAAGATGTTGTCAGGGCACTTGAGCAGGCAAGAGAAGATGAGGATGAAGGATCAACTGCACGGGTAGTTCTTTCAAAATACCTTGAAAACATTGATCTTGCCACCAAGAGGAAGGCACCACTCTGCCAGGATACGGGACTTCCCCTTTTTTATATAAGCCTGCCCGGGTGTATGCCAAAGGATGTTGTAAAGGAAAAGATCCATCTTGCATTAATCAGGGCCACGGAGAAACAATATCTCAGGCCAAATGCAGTGGACCCTCTGACAGGGAGAAACAGCGGTAACAATATCGGGACAGGCTTTCCGGCACTTTATTTTCATGACAGCAGACCCGGTGAGCTTGTGATAGACCTGATATTAAAAGGTGGTGGGAGTGAGAATGTGAGCACCCAGTACAGCCTTCCCCATAAGGAGCTTGATGCAGCCAGGGATCTTGAGGGTGTCAGGAGGGTTGTGCTGGATGCTGTCGTAAAGGCCGGTGGTAAGGGATGTCCCCCGGGTGTTCTGGGTATATCTATTGGTGGTGACAGGGAGTCCGGCTACAGGGCGGCAAAGAAGCAATTCCTGAGGCAGATTGATGATACAAACTCCCACCCCTTACTCAGAGGGCTTGAGGAAAGGCTCTTTGATGATATAAATAGCCTTGGCATTGGTCCCCAGGGCCTTGGTGGTAAGACCACGGTGCTTGCTGTAAAGGTGACCGCCCTTCACAGGTTGCCTGCAAGCTATTTTGTTACCGTCAGCTATATGTGCTGGGCCTTCAGGAGGAGGAGACTTGTTCTGGATAATAAAGGGCAGTACAGGATTGAGTAGGAGGTGTGGTGGTAAGGACTCTCAGTACCCCCATTACAGATGAGGAAATACTCTCCCTGAACACAGGTGACGTGGTAGCGTTGTATGGTGTGGGCATCACATCACGTGATATGGCCCACAGGTATATGGTGGAGAGATTAATAGATGCGACGGAGCCCCTTGCCAGTGAGGACATCCAGATATACGAGGAGCTAAAGAGGACACTTGATGGTGGATTCATCTATCACTGTGGTCCTATAGTAAGGTTCAAGGACAAGAGATGGCACTTTGTATCAGCTGGTCCAACAACAAGCATCAGGACAGAGCTCTACCAGCCCAGAGTGATAGAGGCATTCAATGTCAAGGTGGTCATAGGCAAAGGCGGTATGGGCGAAAGGACACTACAGGCATGCAAACAGAACAGATGCGTTTATCTTCACGGGATCGGGGGTGCCGGCGTACTGAATGCAGAGGCTGTTGTAGAGGTGCTTGATGTCTATAAAAAGGATGAGTTCGGCCTGCCAGAGGCGATCTGGAAGATAAGGGTAGAAGGCCTCACGGGGATTGTTACAATGGATGCACAGGGAAGGA
Source organism: Nitrospirota bacterium (assembly GCA_011321725.1). Taxonomy (GTDB): domain Bacteria; phylum Nitrospirota; class Thermodesulfovibrionia; order Thermodesulfovibrionales; family JdFR-85; genus JAADHP01. The sequence goes on from DROX01000163.1 coordinate 1,699, forward strand.
GCCTCCATGATATATCTCTGGTGGAGGTAAAAAGGAGGCTTGATAGCCTCCTATACAAAAGATAAGATAAAACTCACGGTTGAAAAAAAAACGATTTTTATGTTTTAATACTACTGCCTTTAAGCTGACCCTGTGAGGTCGGTAAGGCAGGGAGGACAGAAATTGAAAAGCAAATCAGAAAACAGGGCCTTTCTCCTGAAAAAGGGGAAGGCCTTTTTTGTGGCCGGCCATGGAAAAGGAACTTTTAGATAAAAGAGACATTGACAGGGCCCTCTCAAGAATGGCCCATGAGATTGCTGAAAGAAACCGCAGCCTTGAAGATATCTGTTTGATCGGGATACAACGTGGCGGCGTGCATCTCGCAAGGAGACTTGCACGGAAAATCAAAGACTACGAAGGGGCTGAAGTCCCCTGTGGCAGCCTTGACATATCACTTTACAGGGATGATATCAATCTAAGGAAGGAACAGCCTGTGGTCAGGAAGACGGAGATTGATTTTGATATCAACAATAAGACAGTGGTTCTGGTTGATGATGTGCTTTTTACAGGTAGGTCCATAAGGGCTGCCATGGATGCCTTAATGGATATGGGAAGACCGGCAAAGATACAGCTTGCTATCCTTATAGACAGAGGGCATAGAGAGCTACCGATAAGGGCAGATTATGTGGGAAAAAACATACCAACCTCTCTCAGCGAAAAGATAGAGGTACAACTCTCTGAAGAGGGACACCCTGACAGGGTGGTCCTCCTAAAAGAAGGGAAATGAAGGGTAGGCATCTACTAAGCATAAAGGATCTGTCAAAGGAAGATATAATCCATATCCTGGACACTGCCGAAGGGTTCAGGGATGTGCTCAAGAGGGATATAAAAAAGGTTCCCACCCTGAGGGGAAAAACCGTTGTTAATCTCTTTTTTGAGCCCTCCACACGTACAAGGACATCCTTTGAGCTGGCAGCAAAGAGGCTCAGCACCGATGTGATAAACTTTTCCGTGCCAACCAGCTCTGTTGTAAAAGGCGAGAGTCTTATTGATACGGCGAAGACAATCCAGGCCCTTGGTGCCGATTTTGTGGTGGTAAGGCACGCCTCCTCAGGTGTGCCCCATCTGCTATCAGAGCAGATGGATGCCTCCATTGTGAATGCCGGTGACGGTATCAACGAACATCCCACCCAGGCCCTGCTTGATGCCTTTACAATCAGAGAGAAAAAGGGTGGGTTCCAGGGACTCAGGGTTGCTATAGTAGGTGATATCCTCCACAGCCGTGTTGCAAAATCAAACATCCCCTGTCTCAGGAAACTTGGTGCAGAGGTGCGACTTATTGGGCCACCCACACTTGTACCTGAGGGGTTTGCAGGTGAAGGTATCCATCTGTTCTACTCCATGGAGGAAGGGCTCAGGGATGTGGATGTGGTTATGATGCTCAGGATACAGCTTGAACGGCAGGACAGGGGGTTTTTCCCAACGGTAGACGAGTATTTCAGGCTCTGGGGTCTTACCGAAGAAAGGATGTCCCTTGCAAGGCCTGATGCCATAGTAATGCACCCGGGTCCAATGAACAGGGGGGTTGAGATAGACTCGGCTGTGGCAGACTCTGAGAGGGCTGTAATACTTGACCAGGTAACAAACGGCATTGCAGTAAGAATGGCTGTGCTTTATCTGCTCGGAGGAGTAAAAAGTTGAAGGTACTCATAAAAAACGGCTATATAGTGGACCCATCGCAGGGAATAGATGGTGTGGGTGAAATACTTATAGAAGAAGGGAAGATAAAGGAAGTCAGGGAGCATAGGTCAGGAGGTAGGAGAGATAAGGCTGAAGGCTTACTGTTGGAGGAAGAGTTTAAGGTTATTGATGCCACCGGTCTTTATGTTTTCCCGGGTCTTGTGGACATGCATGTGCACCTGAGAGAGCCAGGGTTTGAATATAAGGAAACCATCAAAACAGGCACTCTTGCGGCAGTACGGGGTGGCTTTACCTCACTATGCTGCATGCCGAACACAAAGCCTGTAAATGACAATGAAACTGTTACAGAATTTATTCTCAGAAAGGCCTATGCCGAAGGTGCATGTTATGTATTTCCAATCGGAGCAATCACAAAAGGCCAGAGAGGTGAGGAGCTTGCAGAGATGGGCATGATGTACGAGGCAGGCTGTGTGGCCTTCTCTGATGATGGAATGCCTGTGATGAACAGCCTTCTGATGCGACGGGCCCTTGAGTATTCAAAGAGGTTTGGAGTGCCTATTATAAGCCATGCAGAGGATATAAACCTATCAGCAGGCGGGGTTATGAACGAAGGCATGGTCTCTCTCTCGCTTGGGCTGAGGGGTATTCCTGCCGAGGCAGAGGTGGTGATGATCAAACGGGACATAGAGCTTGCAAGGCTCACAGGTGGAAGGCTTCATATTGCCCATGTATCTACTGCTGAAGGGGTCAGGGCTGTCAGGGATGCCAAGAAGGAAGGGCTGCCTGTTACTGCCGAGACATGTCCCCATTATTTTACACTCACCGAGGATGCGGTAAGGGGATATAAAACCAAGGCAAAGGTTAACCCCCCTCTGAGAACAGACAAAGATATAGAGGCAATCAAGGAAGGGCTGTCCGACGGAACGATTGATGTTATTGCCACAGACCATGCACCTCATCACAGGGATGAAAAGATCTGCGAGTTTGACAGGGCTGCATTCGGCATATCAGGGATTGAGACGGCACTTTCACTTGGGCTTACCCTAGTAAGAGATGGTGTTTTAAGCCTCCCTGGTCTTGTGGAGAAGATGTCCTTAAATCCTGCAAGGATATTAAATATTAGAAAGGGTACACTTAAAGTTGGTGAAGACGCAGATATTACAATAATTGATTTGAATAAAAAGTGGAAAGTTGAACCAGAAAGGTTCGCTTCAAAGGGAAAGAATACCCCCTTTGAGGGGTTTATACTTGAAGGGCTTCCAGTGATAACGATATGTAAGGGAAAGATATATGAGAGAGACAATTAAGGTTTTAAAGAAAAGCAAGCCTTATCTTTTCTGGGATGTAGCGGCACCGGAGAGATTAAGTGAGGATGCTCTTGTTGAGATAGTACTTACAAGAGGTGACTTTGATGATGTATTGCTTTTGATTAAAAACCTCGGCTTAGGTAGGGTTGCAGAAATATTCTTTACTCAAATAAAAAGAAAAAGGTCAAACTACAAAAAAAGAACAGAAAATTTTTTCGCTCTTTTTTTTAAAAGACATATGAAAGATGCATGACGAGATATTAACAGAGAATCAGATTAAATTGCTTGGTCTTTTACCTGTATTTAAGGATAGTTACTATCTTGCTGGTGGTACTGCCCTTGCCCTTCAGATTGGTCATAGGAGATCAATTGATTTTGACCTGTTGACAGAATATGATATAGAGCCTTTAAAGATCCGGGAGAAAATCAGAAGGTTTAATTACAGTATTGAAACAACCATTGAAAGCACCCGTGAAGAATACACTATTGTTACTGGTGGTGTTAAAATAACATTTCTGCATTATCCATTTAATATTGAGCACAATATATGGTTTGACAATATAATAACAATGCCAGACATTCTGACCATTTCAGCCATGAAGGCCTATACAATTGGCAGAAGAGGAAAGTGGAAGGACTATGTAGATTTCTATTTTGTATTTAAATACCACTACAAAATTAGTGATGTGGTACAGAAGGCAAGGCAGATATTCAGTGGCGAGTTTAATGAAAGGCTCTTTCGTGAACAGCTCTGCTATTATGATGATATTGACTACTCTGAAGAAGTTGAATATTTAGGACAACACCCATCTGTTGAAGAAATTAAAGAATTTCTCATTAATGTTGCAACAGAAATAGATCTGGAGGATAGATGAAGAAGGCATTGCTTGTATTGCAGGATGGCCTTGTCTTTGAAGGCGAGTCATTCGGGGCTGAGGGTGAGACAATCGGTGAGGTGGTCTTCAATACCTCAATGACAGGCTACCAGGAGATACTTACAGACCCATCATACAAGGGGCAGATTGTTACCATGACCTACACACAGATGGGAAACTATGGTGTAAATGAGGAGGATATAGAGTCAGCAGGCGGGCCAAAGGTGGAGGGTTTTGTGGTAAAGGAGTATCTACCCTATCACAGCAACTGGCGATCCGATGGCTCACTTGGTAACTACCTGAAACAGCACGGGATTGTGGCCATACAGGGCATAGACACAAGGGCACTGACAAGGCATATAAGGGATCATGGTGCCCAGATGGGGATTATCTCCACCGAGGATCTTGAACCTGAGAGCCTCTTTGAAAAGGTGCGTAATCATCCAGGGATCGGCGGTGTTGATCTGGTTAGATTTGTCAGCACTGACAGGAGATACAACTGGAGTGAGGGTGTATGGAGATGGAGAGGGAAGGGTGGCAGCGGTCAGCAGCCCGCAGGGGATGAACAATCTGAACCGCCATCCGGAACCCATAAACCAGAACCATACTATAAAATTGTGGTATATGACTTTGGCGTAAAGTTCAGTATCCTTCGCAATCTTGCCGAGGCAGGTTTTGATATAACGGTGGTACCGGCAAAGACACCTGCAGAGGCGGTGCTTGATATGGGACCTGATGGGATACTCTTCAGTAACGGTCCCGGTGATCCAGAGGCGGTTACATATGCTATAGAAAATGCGAAAAGGCTTATTGGCAAAAGACCCCTTTTCGGAATATGCCTTGGTCACCAGATACTGGGGCTTGCCCTTGGCGGAAGGACATACAAGCTCAAATTCGGTCATCACGGTGGAAACCATCCGGTGATGTATCTTCCCACAGAAGAGGTGGAGATAACCTCGCAGAACCACAACTACTGTGTTGATATCGGAAGTCTCGGTGACCAGGTAAGGCTTACCCATAGAAACCTCTATGATGGTACCGAGGAGGGGATGGAGCATGTGGAACTTCCGCTCTTCTCCGTCCAGCATCATCCAGAGGCTGGCCCGGGCCCTAACGATGCAAGACATATATTTATTAAATTCAGAGAGATGATAGAGGAGGCCAAAGGAGTCTGAGATGTTTATTGATCTGCTGAGGAAAAGACGGAGCATAAGACGTTATGAAGACAGACCTGTAGAAAGGGATAAACTTGATCTCATAATAGAGGCAGCGCTCAGGTCTCCTTCGTCACGGAGCTTAAATCCATGGGAGTTTGTTGTTGTTACTGACAGGGAAGTTCTTGAGAGACTCTCAAGGGCAAAGGAACACGGCTCTTCATTTCTGAAGAACGCGCCCCTGGGGATTGTGGTGTGCGCTGATCCTGAAAGATGCGATGTCTGGGTGGAGGACTGCTCAATAGCATCCATAATCATCCAGCTTACTGCCCATGACCTGGGGCTTGGAAGTTGCTGGATCCAGATCCGGGGTAGGATGCATAATGCTACCAGGACAGCGGAGGAATATGTAAAAGAGGTGCTGGGTATCCCTGAGAAGATGGTTGTTGAATCAATAATTGCAATAGGTTATCCTGCAGAGGAAAAACCACCACATCCGGTGGAATCCCTTCAGTGGGAGAAGGTTTCCTTTGAGGTTTATGGAAAGAAGAGAGATGTTACCTGAAAGGCTTGACAGGGAAGAGATATTCCGGATTCTTCGCGAGAACGGTGAGACCTTGAAAAACTTACTGTCAGACGAATTGGACTATTCGGTTCCATGCACGTGGAGACCAGAAGACGGGAGTAAACTGGGATATTGTGTGGTATACTGTTAAGAATTCACTGCCTGTTTTAAAAGAGAATATACAAAAGATTCTGGATGAGCTGAATGAAAAAGGAAGATAAGGAAAGATACTCCCTAACCCTTGAAGAGGGAAGGATCACCCTGAGGGCATACACCTTCAGGGCAGAAAAGGGAAGTGTGTTACACAGCGGGATATTCAGCCCCGAGCTTGCCTCAAGTTTTGTTGCCGCTGTGGTGGCTGTTGTGGTCCTGATTGTATTTGCATTTGCAACAAAACTGAGGTTGTATCATTACATAATTGCTGCCCTTGTCTTTGGGATAGTGATTCCCTTGGCAAGATTGTTCATCTTCAAAGAACCCTATCTGGAAACCATGATAGATGGAGATTATATAACCATTTCGCTCAAAAGGCCTCTGTTGGGAAAATCCATCAGGAGGACAAAGAAGGAGTTGAAGGATCTCAGGATAGACTACAAGAGGTTTGAACCTGAGAACCCCGATGCAATTGCCTTCGTAGAAAAGATCGCTGCCCAGCATGGAACGGTGATACCCGGCTTTGGTGAGGTTAAGGAGTTCTACGACCTGGTGCTTGACTTCGGGGATCAGAAGATTACAGTGCTGACCTCTGAAGATAAAGAGGATGCAGAGAATGTCATGCAGAAACTCATGGATTATATTAAATAAAAGAATGGTGTTCGTACTATGATTGAGCCGACAATAATCACTTTCTGTCATTGCCGGCTTGACAGGGCAATCTATAACCAACCCTGTCATCGCCGTGCTTGACACGGCGATCCATGGTCATTGAAAAGACAAAAGACTGGATTACCCGGTCAAGCCGGGTAATGACAACAAAAGGGAGAACAAAAGGGATTACCCGATCAAGCCTGTCCCCGAGGAACTTAATCGGGGGCCGGGTAATGACAAAAATATATAACAGTGGTGTCCAAAATAATTTCAGTTTTATAAAACAAGGCAGGGTGCCAATAAGACAGTGAGCAGTAAGCAGTGAGCAGTTGATGGGTAGATGAGTTAGCAGTAAGCAGTGAACAGTGAGCAGTCAGTAGAGGCCTCCGAAAAATCGCAGATTTTTCGGAGTATAAAGAGGTGGTTCATCATGGCATTGATGCACCCCCACCTTCATCCTCCCCCTTCAAGGGGGAGGTTTGGAGCAGGAGTGAGTGAATAATTAAACAGAGAATATAGTGAGGTAAACGTGCCCAAGAGAGAGGATATCAGGAAGATACTGCTTATCGGTTCAGGTCCGATTGTGATAGGACAGGCCTGCGAGTTTGACTACTCAGGCACCCAGGCATGCAAGGCCCTCAGGGAGCTTGGCTACAAAGTGGTGCTGGTTAACTCCAATCCTGCAACGATTATGACAGACCCTGAGATGGCTGATGTCACCTATATTGAACCATTGACCGCTGATGTGCTTGAGATGATAATCAAAAAAGAGAGGCCTGATGCAATGCTGCCCACAATGGGTGGGCAGACAGCCCTTAACCTTGCTGTGGAGTTGTCAGAGTCAGGCATTCTTGCTAAATACGGTGTGGAGTTGATCGGTGCAAAGCTTCATGCAATAAAAAAGGCAGAAGACAGGGAACTCTTCAAGGAGGCGATGCGGCGTATCGGGATAGAGGTGCCCCGTTCTGCCGCTGTAACCTCAATGGAGGAGGGGCTTGAGGCTATAGAGTATGTCAGGTTCCCGGCTATCCTCAGACCCGCCTTTACCCTTGGCGGCACCGGTGGGGCTGTGGCATACAATATGGAGGAATACAGGGACCTCCTTGAAAAGGCACTTAAACTCAGCCCTGTCAGCCAGGTTCTTGTAGAGGAGTCAGTGCTTGGCTGGAAGGAATACGAGCTTGAGGTAATGCGCGATGGTAAGGACAATGTGGTGATTATCTGTTCCATTGAAAACTTTGATCCCATGGGTGTACATACAGGCGATAGTATTACAGTAGCACCGGCTCAGACACTGACGGACAAGGAATACCAGAGGATGAGGGATGCTGCCATTGCGGTGATCAGGGAGATAGGGGTTGATACCGGTGGAAGCAACATCCAGTTTGCCCTTAATCCTGCAGACGGACGGATGGTTGTGATTGAGATGAACCCCAGGGTCTCCCGTTCATCTGCTCTTGCGTCAAAGGCTACGGGATTTCCCATTGCAAAGATCGCTGCCAAGCTGGCCGTGGGACTTACCCTTGATGAGATACCTAACGACATCACCCGGGAGACGCCTGCCAGTTTTGAACCCACCATTGACTATGTGGTAACAAAGGTACCAAGGTTCGCCTTTGAAAAATTCCCCGAGGCAGATCCCACACTTACCACACAGATGAAATCAGTGGGTGAGGTGATGTCCATCGGAAGGACCTTCAAGGAGTCTCTTCATAAGGCTATAAGGAGTCTTGAGATAGACAGCTATGGTTTTGAAGAAAGGGATGCTGATACTGATCTGATCAGATCAAAGCTGAAGACACCAAACAGCGAGCGTCTATGGTATATAGCAGAGGCACTCAGGCAGGGGATGAGCATCAAGGAGATACATGAACTCACATGGATAGACCCCTGGTTCTTAAACAACATAAGAGAGATTGTTCGGTTTGAGGAATCCATAAAGAGGGACCTTAATCCCCACAATCCGGATACAGGGCTTCTCAGGAAGGCCAAGTCCCTTGGCTTTTCTGACAGAAGAATAGCGGAACTCATCGGTATAACAGAAAAAGAGGTAAGGGACATACGACATACCAAGGGGCTGCGTGGTGTCTACAAGATGGTGGATACATGTGCAGCAGAGTTTGAGGCCTACACACCCTATATGTATTCTACTTATGAACAGCCGGTATATAAAATCAGAAGTCAGGAGGGGCCCCCGAAAAATCATGGGTTTTTCGGGCCAGAGGAGTCAGGAGTCAGGGGTCAGGAGATTGTAGAATGCGAGGCAAACCCCTCTGCTCGCAAGAAGATAATGATCCTTGGAAGCGGACCCAACCGGATCGGCCAGGGCATTGAGTTTGACTACTGCTGTGTCCATGCAGTGTATGCACTCAGGGAGCTTGGTTATGAGACCATCATGGTAAACTGTAATCCCGAGACTGTAAGTACGGATTATGACACAGCAGACAGACTCTACTTTGAGCCTCTTACACTTGAGGATGTCCTGAATATAATAGAGGTAGAAAAACCGGAAGGTGTGATAGTGCAGTTCGGTGGACAGACACCACTGAAGCTGGCAGTGCCACTTGAACAGGAAGGTGTGACAATACTGGGTACCCCGCCTGATGCAATAGACAGGGCAGAGGACAGAAGGAGATTCAAGGAACTACTTCACAAACTTGACCTGAAACAGCCTGAAAGCGGTACCGCAATGAGCGAGGAAGAGGCCATAAGGGTTGCATCCGAGATTGGCTACCCCGTAATGGTAAGGCCATCCTATGTGCTTGGCGGAAGGGCAATGGAGATTGTCTATGATGAGGACTCCCTCAGGGAATACATGGGACGTGCTGTAAAGGCATCACCAGAACACCCGGTATTGATTGATAAATATCTTGTGGATGCCACAGAGGTGGATGTGGATGCAGTATCCGATGGTGAAACCGTAATTATTGGCGGGGTGATGGAACATATTGAAGAGGCAGGGATTCATTCAGGGGATTCTGCATGCTCAATCCCACCTCATTCACTTCCTGATGAGGTGGTGGAGGAGATAAAGCGTCAGGCAAGGGCCCTTGCCATGGAGCTTGGTGTGGTGGGGCTCATGAATGTACAGTTTGCGGTAAAAAGTCAGGAGTCAGGGGTCAGGAGTCAGGAGTTGAAGGCTTTCGAGATATACATCCTTGAGGTCAATCCCAGGGCATCAAGGACCATTCCATATGTGAGCAAGGCGATAGGTGTACCCCTTGCAAAGGTAGCAGCAAAGGTGATGGCAGGCATAAAACTCAGAGACCTTGGTCTTGCCTCTGACCCGGTGGTCAGGCATGTTGCTGTAAAGGAGGCTGTATTCCCCTTTGACAGATTCCCGGGTGTGGATACCATCCTTGGCCCCGAGATGAAGTCAACAGGTGAGGTGATGGGTATTGATATGGATTTCGGTCTTGCCTATGCAAAGGCAGAGGCATCAGCAAAGAACCAGATACCCCTCAGTGGAAAGGTCTTCATAAGTGTCCGAGATGAGGACAAGAGGTATGTACCAGAGATCGCCCGTGCCTTCATAGAACATGGCCTTGGCGTGGTTGCCACCCGTGGTACAGCAGCCTATCTGAAGGAAAGGGGTATTGATGTGGAGGTTACGAACAAACTGAAGGAGGGTAGACCCAATGTGGTGGATCTCATCAAAAACCAGGAAATCAGTTTCATAATAAACACCATTGAGTCAGCACGGGCCAGGAAGGACTCCTACTATATACGCCACAGTGCACTCCAGTACCGTGTTCCCTATACCACCACTATCACAGGTGCACGGGCTGTGGCAAGGGCGTTGAAGGGATTGAAGGAGAAGCGCTATACAATAAAGCCGCTCCAGGAGTATCATCTGCATAATTAAGAACAGGAGACCCGGATTCTTGGATTTCAGAACCCTTGTTCTCAGGAGACTTCTAAAGGACCCTCCAAAGGGTGACCTTGACGAATTTATCCCTGATAACAGATATAAAATAAGCTGTGTCTTTGTTTTCTATAAAAGGATTCATCTGATGGAGACCATCCTGTCCTGTTTGAATGAACAGACCTTCAGCAAGGAGGACTTTGAGGTTGTTCTTGTTGAGGACAGGGGCGGCTCTGAAGCAGGCAGCTCTCTCAAGGCAAGGTTTCCTTCCCTTGACATGAAGTATCACAGTCCATCATCAGGCTGGGGTTTAATGGGTTATATGAGGAACTTTGGTCTCTCCAGGGCACAGGGCGAGATAGTCTTGTTCCTTGACGATGATACTGTAATCATGGATGGGGAATTCCTGGAAAGGCTGTATGGCCTTTTTAAGAGCGATGACAGGCTGATGGCGGTACTGCCCAGGGGTAATGCTTCCTTCTGTCTGCTGGAAGGAAGGTATTCATACCATGATCCCTTCTTCTTTACCAGCAGATGCACGGCATACAGGAGAGACTGCTTGATAGAATTGAGGGGTTTTGACAGTAGCTTTATCGGGCAGGAGGATGTGGAGTTTGCTATAAGATTCCTTGCCAGGGGTTATAAGTTTATGGCAACCGATGAGATCCAGTACTATCACCCTCCTTTGATAGTTGATAATCTCAACAAGGCAGTTGCAGTGGGATATTCCTTTAGCAGGTCCAGGTATAATCTGTTGTTTAAATTCCTGCTGGGAATCAACGGGGCAAGATGGTTACCAAGGATAATATTCCCGACAAAGAAAAACAAATACATGGCAAGGTTTTCGTACGGGTTCATGCTGGGATTTATCAAGGGAATGGTTGGAGCAAAACCCCCTCTGTATACCTGATCAGTATTCTCTGGCCAGCTTGCTGAACATCTCCAGTGCCCTCTTAACCACCTGATCCATATTATAGTAGCGATACTCGGCAAGCCTTCCCAGAAGATATACGGATTTCAGGGCTGATGCCTCTTTATAATACCTTTGGTAGATCTCCCGGCCCTCGGCTGTGGGCATTGGGTAGTAGGGTTCTCCTTCTGGACGGGGATACTCCCTGATAATCGTTGTTTTCGGGTGTTGCTGCAGGGTCATATGCTTGAACTCCGTTATCCTTGTAAAGTCATGGTCATTGGGATAGTTGACCACAGCCACCTCCTGGAAAAACTCCATATCAAGGGTTTCTGACACAAAGTGCAGGCTCCTGTATGGCAGCCTGCCGTATTTATAGTCAAAGAAATAATCAATCGGACCGGTGTAGATAAGCCTGTCAAACCTGACCTCTTCTATAATCTCCCTGTAGTCGGTATCTAACAAAACCGTTATATTATCATTTTTCAGGAGTCTTTTGAATAGTTCTGTATAACCTTCTGCAGGGAGGCCCTGATACTTATCAGTAAAGTAGCGATCATCGGTGTTGAATCTCACGGGGATCCTTCTGGTCACCTCTGGTGATAGTTCCTCGGGATAGACACCCCACTGTTTGTACGTGTAGTTCCTGAAGAACTTTTCATAGAGGTATTCTCCCACCTGCGATACCACAACATCCCTTGAGTTTTTGACCTCCGGGAGTTTTATCCTTACAGACTCCAGATAGTCTTTGAGCTCATCCTCGGTGAAATTCTTGTTCAGGAGCGTATTGACAGTGGTCAGATTGATGGGGATCGGGACTTTCCTTCCATCAACAAAGGCCAGGACCCTGTGTGTATATCCGTTCCATTCCGTAAATTGAGATAGATACTTCCATACATCATCATAGTTGGTGTGGAAGATATGTGGGCCATACTTATGCACAAGGATACCGTCTTCATTGTAGTAATCATAGGCATTTCCACCGATATGATCCCTTTTTTCAACCACCAGGACCTTTCTGTCCAGTTGCGAGGCAAGCCGCTCGGCAATGACAGCACCTGAGAACCCAGCACCTACTACAAGAAAGTCGTACATTGTAGCATCTCCGGTCTAATATTTATTCTCAAGATTATTATTTGATTTGTGTCTAAAGGTAAATATAAAAATAAACAGACCTGTCAAACAGGTAGTAATATTGCTTAAAAGAAAAACTGAAGGAATTTTCCAGATTTTGTAAATGTTTTTTTGTAGGATTTGAAATTTCTTTGTTTTGTGGTCATAAACAGTATTTCTCTTGATGCAGTAAACATAAGGTTGATTGAAGAGTTTGTTGGTTGTTACACCGATTGTGTAGTTGGAAAACAACAGTTTAAAAAAAAGTATAATTCTTTTAAAATAGTAGTAATTATATTCGTCAAAAAAGATTATCTTATCCACAGGTACATTTTTAAAAAAGCTCACTCTATCTTTGCTTAAAAGAAGAGAGATCTTTCCGTGACTATTTAAACTCCTGACCTGTAAAACTGCTTCTTTTAATTCCTCATAGGGGCCATCAGAAAATACAATTATGTTCTTAGCATTTTTAATAGCA
>DROX01000164.1 GCA_011321725.1 Nitrospirota bacterium
ATTCAGCCAGTTCCTTCCTGAAGAGACAGGTCTTTCCGTCGATCTCCGCTGAATAGTATGTCACCTGTACCAGGCGTGTTGAATTGTACAGCAGGGAGTGTGTGGTGGTAAAGCTAAACTCTGGTCCCCGGGGGGTCTGACTCAGCCCAGGGCCGCTTACCATGGTCCTGATGTCACGCTGGAACAGCTCTGTTAATCCTGTGTATTCATTTATTCCGGCCAGACTCTGGTTGATCACCTCCTCAGTGTTCAGGGAAGCGGAAATAGCAGAGTAAAGTCCTGCAAGCACAAGTACACTCAGTGTGGTAGCGATGAGAACCTCCAGTAATGTAAGGCCCCTATTTGTAGAAATGATACGCAATCTCACTGCCATCCTTTTTTATGTAAAGGGTGATTTCACTTATATCAAAATAGCCCAGGGGTTTTTTCTCAATCCTGTATTTTACCCCCCGATGATCCTCGTAGTTGAGATAGGTCCCGGTGGATTCTATCTCTTTTTCTGAGGAATAGAGTGTATAGAAGAGTTCACTTCCCGCGGTGGAAAGCTCTATCTTCCTTTTAATGAACTCAGAGGTGGTTATGTTTGTCTTTATTATCGTGTACAGTCCTGCAAGGGAGATGGCCAATACCACGGTTGCAATCAGCACCTCAAGGAGGGTAAAGCCCTGCCTGTTTTTATATGGATATCTCTCAGCCAAGCCTCACCTTACACAGGAGGGGGATACTTTTTATCACCTTTCCGTCAGAGAATTTCAGCGTGAAATAATCACAGATCCCGTCAGGATAGGCCCTGATGGCTACCTCAAGTGATTGTGCAGGATACTCATTGACATCCGCCTCTTGAAGAATGAGCCCGTCCTGCAGCTGCACTCGCTGGTCGTTGAAGATAACGTTACTGCTTCCAAGAATAAAGGTTATCTCGGCAGGTTCCCTGGAGCTCCTGGCCTGCTTTACAGCCTCAGCGAGCAACCCGTTTATCTGGGAAAGGGTAACATCCTGTCTTTCCACAATCCCCTTTGTCAGTTTTGGTGTGAGAATAAACAGACTGAGAGAGATGATGAACAGGACTATAAGAATCTCTATGAAGGTAAAACCATTTCTATGTACCATTAAGACCCTCAAAATACATTACCCATCACCTATTGCCTGTCACCTCTCGCCTGCATAACTCACTTGATCTCCCAGCTTTTGATATCCCTGTCGTAGCCCTCGCCGCCTTCCTTTCCATCTGCACCAAGGCTTATTATCTCGTATTCCCTTCCTCCCTCGCCAGGGCTCCTGTAGATGTATTTATGCCCCCAGGGGTCAAGGGGTTCTGAGTTGTAGTCAAGATATCCACCCTCATGGTAGTTTTTTGGTATCGGTTCTATGTCAGGTTTCGTAATCAATGCCTTAAGCCCCTGCTCTGTGGTGGGATAGAATCCATTGTCAAGCTTGAAGAGCTTGAGTGCCGATTCTATTGCCCTGATGTCATTCTTTGCCTTTGCCACACGGGCCTGCTCAGGTCTGTTCAGTATCTTGGGCACAAGAAATGTGGCGAGTATGCCAAGGATGACGATAACAACCATAAGCTCAATTAGTGTGAACCCTGTCTCAGAATCCCTGATCCTCATCTTTTATACCTCCAGAGTTGATCTTCCCCGCGGTCCTGCCGCAGAGGATCTAATGCAAGGAAATGTCTTTTATCCCTGCTTTTGGCCTTCAACCTTTCTCGCATTCCACCACCCCATCTTGTTTTATAAAACCAAACGAACAAAACAAACCAGACAAACAAAATAAACGCTCTATCTTACCAGTTGGTTAAGATCAAATATGGGTAACATAATTGAAAGAACAATAAAGCCCACGATCAGTCCCAGTATGAGAATCATCACCGGCTCTGCTAAGGAC
>DROX01000165.1 GCA_011321725.1 Nitrospirota bacterium
GGTGTGGCAATCAGGGCATGTATCAGCGGCATGAGATCGGAGATGTGGTCTGGATGGGAATGGGTTATAAAAACAGCATCAATATCCCTGTAAGACCTCCCGGCCCTTTCAAGCTGAAGGAGAATACCGCTTCCGCAATCAACAAGCACCCTCATCCCCTCCAGTTCAAGAAGATATCCAGGTGCATTCCTCTGTAAGGAGGGCACGCATGTACCACTGCCAAGGATCAAGAGTTGCATAAATATGGTCTTTCCGGGTTCAAAATGGAATTGGCCTCAGGTCAACAGGTTAAAATAAAAATAGGTGGGTAATCTCAGGATCTCAGGATAAGATTTTCCCAGGTGCTCGGGTAATCTTACCATGATAGCTTAGCTTCCAGCCTTCTGGTACAGCGCCCATACCAGATATTAGGGCTGGTCGCCAATACTACCATATCCCTCGTCTTACCCACCTGATTTCAGGTTAGCACAAAAGAGAGGGGATGTCAATACTGAACATTTGTATTATGCAGGGCCTCTTCTATGGTCTTACAGACCAGTTCCTGTTCATCCTCGGTGAGTTCAGGGTAGATGGGCAGGGAAAGGACCTCCTTTGATGCTGCCTCTGCAACGGGGAAATCCCCGGCACGGTATCCAAGGAACCTCAGTGCATCCTGCAGGTGCATGGGGATGGGATAATAGACGACAGAGGAGATACCTCTCTTTTTAAGACCTTCGCGAATCATGTCTCTTAAAGCTGTCCTGATGGTGTACTGGTGGTAGACATGGCAGTACCCCTCTTTCTCAACAGGACAGGCCACAAGATCAGATAGCCTCTCTGTATAGTATTTCGCATGCCTTCGCCGTAACTCGTTATAGCTGTCTATTCTTTTCAATTTTACCCGCAGGATGGCAGCCTGCAGTTCGTCAAGTCTGCTGTTCAGGCCTATCTTTTTGTTGATATACCCCCCTGGTGATCCATGGTTTCTGATGATCCTTATGCGTTCTGCGATCTCATCGTCGTTGGTAATGACAAGACCCCCGTCCCCGTAGCCGCCAAGATTCTTTGAGGGATAAAAGCTGAAGCACCCACAGGTACCGAAGGTGCCCACCTTCCGGCCCCTGATATGTGCACCGAATGCCTGGGCGCAGTCTTCAACAATGCTGATCCCGTATGAATCTGCCATATCAACGAGTATTTCCATATTGGCAGGATGTCCAAAGATATGCACAGGCAGGATCGCCTTTGTTTTTGAGGTAATCCTTGCTTCTATCTGGTCTGTATCAATATTAAATGTATCTGGCTCTATATCCACAAAGACAGGCCTCGCCCCCTGATATATGATTGCCTCAATAGTGGCAAAGAATGTGAAAGGGGTTGTGATCACCTCGTCACCTTCTCCCACCTCAATTGCCTTTAGGGCCAGGTTAAGGGCATCTGTACCTGATGCAACACCGATTGCGTTACGGACATTATGATAACGGGCAACCTCTTTTTCAAAACTTCTGACCTTTGGTCCCAGGATGTACTGCCCGCTTTCAAGCACCTCTTTGATCTCTCTGAGGACCTCTTCCTCTATGTCCCTGTACTGTTTCTTCAAGTCTATCATGGGTATCATCAGCTGAACAACTCCTTATCTTAGTATTTTTTCGGATATCTCAAGGGCTATTTTAAGGGCCTCCCTTCCATCCTCTCCTGTTACCGTTGGTTCGGTTCTGTTGAGAACGGATCTCAGGAAGTCCTGTAGCTCTGCCTTCAGTGGCTCTGTATGGGCAGGGCTGATAACCGAACGGGTTATCTCGCCGCCTTTTCTGAAA
Organism: Nitrospirota bacterium; assembly: GCA_011321725.1. Lineage (GTDB taxonomy): Bacteria > Nitrospirota > Thermodesulfovibrionia > Thermodesulfovibrionales > JdFR-85 > JAADHP01. The sequence continues at coordinate 1,797 of DROX01000165.1, forward strand.
TGCTGGACAATCTCGCCCTTCTGGTAGTCAACGATGGTAAGGCCCGAGTCCTGGTATATCTTCAGAAACCTCCTTTTTTCTGTTGCGAGCCTTCCGGCGGTGATCAATGCAGAGATCCCATCCTCAAACTCAATCCATGCCTTTGCCACGTCAAGTCTGTCTGTAAGAACCTTCGCACCTACGGCATGGATGTGGGAGACCTTCTTTTTTGTAAGGGAGAGGATAATGTCAATATCATGGATCATCAGGTCGAGGGTTACATCCACGTCAGTGGCCCTTCCCAAAAAAGGCGACACCCTCTCTGATTCAATAAAGCGTGGACTCTCTATCAGACCCTCAATAGCCGTCACAGCAGGGTTGAACCGTTCTATATGTCCTACCTGCAGTATCCTTCCCATCTTTCTTGCCTTTTCAATTATCCTGTCCGCCTCTTCTATTGTGACTGTGAAGGGTTTCTCAACAAAAATATCCCTGCCTTTTTCAAGACATTCCATGGCAATGGGATAGTGTGTTGTTGTGGGTGTAACGATGCTGACAGCATCAACCCTGTCCAGCATCTCAGCATGGTTGCTGAAGGCAAGGCAGCCGTATCTTTCCGCAATCTCCTCTGCCCTCTGCCTGTCAATATCAACAACACCAACAAGCTCAACGCCATCAATCTCCGAAAAGACCCTGGCATGATGCCTCCCGAGATATCCAACACCTATGACGCCAACCTTCAGCATATTACTTTCCAAGCCTGTTGGTGACCTCTATGATCTCCTGGAGTTTCTTCAGGGCACTGCCTGAATCTATCGCCTCTTCAACAATTGAGGCTGCCTCCTTCAGATCCTCGGCCCTGTTGGCAATCAGGAGTGTGGCAGCAGAGTTCATAACAACAACATCCCTTCTGGGTCCTTTCTCCCCCTTGAGTATCTCATGGGTGATCTCAGCGTTTTTCCTGGCATCACCACCTGTTATACTTTCAAGACCCGACCGTTCAAATCCGAAATCCTCTGGAGATATTATAAGGTTCTCAACGGAGCCTGCCTTCAGATGGCTGACCCTTGTACCGTCTGTGATGGTTATCTCGTCAAGTCCATCCTCACCGTGAAGCACCATGGCCTCTTCCGCACCAAGCCTGCCGAGGACATGGGCAAGGGGCTCTGTCAGTCTGTCCGAGAAGACACCGAGGATCTGTCTCTTTGCACCTGCAGGGTTTGTTATGGGTCCTAAAATATTAAAGATGGTCCTTATCCCCATCTCTCGTCTTGGTCCGATGGCATATTTCATTGCAGGATGGAAAAGGGGTGCAAAAAGGAATCCGAAGCCTGTCTCAAAAAGGCATCTTTCCACATCTTCCGGCCCGAGGTCTATCTTCACACCCAGGGCCTCAAGCAGGTCGGCACTGCCGGATCTGCTTGAGACGGAACGGTTTCCATGCTTTGCCACAGGCACCCCGCAGCTGCTTACCACAATGGCTGTGGTGGTGGAGATATTGAAGGTGTTTGCCATATCACCACCTGTGCCACAGGTATCAACAACATCCTCGGGCGCGCTGATTCTTGTGGCCTTTTCACGCATCACCCTTGCGGCAGCTGTGATCTCTTCAATGGTCTCCCCTTTGATCCTCAGGGCGGTAAGAAAGGCGCCGATCTGGGCATCCGTTGCCCGGCCATCCATTATCTCATTCATGCACTCTGACATCTCTTCCTCGGAGAGATTAATACCCTGGACAAGCATGTTTATTGCCTCTTTAATCATTCCTGACCTCCCACAGGGGTGATGTTAATTTCAGGAAGTTCCTCAGAAGGTCCTTGCCCACTGTTGTAAGTATTGATTCTGGATGAAACTGGACCCCCTCTATAACATACTCTTTATGCCTTACGCCCATTATCTCCCCGCTCTTTGTCCATGCCGTTATGGCAAGGCAATCAGGCAGTGTCTCTCTCTTTATTACAAGGGAGTGATACCTTGTAGCCTCAAAGGGATTTGGCAGTCCTTCAAATAGGACCCTGCCATCATGGTATATAAGGGATGTCTTGCCATGCATCAGGGTTGGGGCATTCACGATCTCGCCACCAAAGGCCGCGCCAATGCTCTGATGCCCGAGGCATACGCCAAGAATCGGCTTTCTTCCGGCAAAATGCCTGATAACATCAACAGAGATGCCTGCCTCTTTTGGCGTGCAGGGACCAGGCGATATCACGATCCTGTCAGGTGAGAGCTCTTCAATCTCTCTTATACCTATCCTGTCATTGCGGTATACCCTGACTTCCTCACCAAGCTCACCGAAGTACTGGACAAGGTTATATGTGAAAGAATCGTAATTATCAATCATTAGTAACATTGCTGCCCCCTATTGATTCTGCCATCTCCACGGCCTTCATCATGCCCATCGCCTTATTCACCGTCTCTTTGTATTCCCTCTCCGGTTCGGAATCCGCCACTATGCCGGCACCTGCCTGGATGTACAGTCTGCCATCCCTGATGATGATTGTCCTGATGGTTATACAGGTATCCATGTTCCCGGAAAGGCCGAAGTATCCCACAGCACCAGCATAGGGACCTCTTTTGACAGGTTCTAACTCGTCAATGATCTCCATGGCCCTGACCTTGGGTGCCCCCGTGACAGTGCCTGCGGGAAAACAGCTACGGAAGAGATCAAAGGCATTCAGTCCCTTTCTCAAGGTGCCCTCTATGTTGGAGACAAGGTGCATAACATGGCTGTAACGCTCCACTGTCATCAGTTCGGTAACCTTCACACTGCCTGTTTCAGCGACCCTTCCCACGTCGTTTCTTCCAAGGTCAACAAGCATTATGTGTTCTGCAACCTCCTTGGGGTCTTCACGAAGCTCCTTTTCCAGTGCCCTGTCCTCGTCTTCACTGTCACCTCTCCTGCGGGTACCGGCAATGGGCCTGAGGATTATCTTACGACCCTCAAGCCTCACAAGGATCTCTGGAGAGGAACCAACAAGCTGCATCTCACCAGTGTCAATAAAAAACATGTAGGGTGAGGGGTTTATAACCCGCAAGGCCCTGTATATATCAAAGGGAGCGAGGTTGCATGTGGTCTCAAAACGCTGCGACAGCACCACCTGCACCACATCCCCTGCCCATACATAATCCTTTGCCTTCTGTACAGCCGCCCTGAAAGTCTCCTCAGGGCCGAAGGAGGAGACAAACCCTCTGGAGCAATCCTTTCTCCCGGGATTGTCCTTTTTAACAGGTGATGAAAGGAGGTTGATTGTTTCGTCAATCTTCTCCTTTGCCTCCCTGTAGGCTCTCTCAGCACTATCCCTGATCAGGGTTGGTGAGAGGATCTTCATCCTGTGGCTCAGGTTGTCAAATATGAGTATGATATCAGGAACCATGATGAACATATCCGGCACATCCAGCCCTGGCTTTTCCGAAGAGGGAACTCGCTCAAAGAACCTGACCATATCATAGCCCACATAACCTACAAGCCCGCCAAAGAACCTGGGCATCCCATCAAGCCCTGCAGGCTGGAACTTGTGAAACTCCTCCTCAAGGAACCTGAAAGGGTCCTCTACCATGAAGGTCTGCTCACCCCTGTCTTTTTCAACAACCCTGACCTCTCTGTCTGTTGACATGACAATCTTGCTCACCGAGGTTCCTATGATTGAATAGCGTCCCCATTTCTCTCCTCCTTCAACACTCTCAAAGAGGAATGATGGCGTCTCACAGAGCTTCAGATAGGCAGAAACAGGGGTTTCAAGGTCTGCAAGGATCTCCCTGTATACGGGTATTACATTGCCCTTTTCTGACAGTCTTTTGTAGGTTTCTATATCAGGATACATCTAAATATTTTATCCCTTCCCGCTACATTTTAGCAAACAGAGGGACCAATTCCGCAAAATGAAAAAAACCGAAAAGGGCAACAGGAAAGGGCCGGAAACCGAAGGGAGGAGAGGGGTCAGCGCGGGTTCTAATCATGGAAACCCATGTTCTGATATAATAGATGGTTATGGCAACACCTGTTGTGGCAATACTTGGAAGACCCAATGTGGGAAAGTCCACACTCTTTAACCGGATACTGAGGTCCAGGGTGGCTATTGTAGAGGATTTCCCCGGTGTGACAAGGGACCGCCTCTACAGGGAGGTCACCTGGGATGACAGAAGGTTCATACTGGTTGACACGGGGGGGCTCTTTGCCGAGACTGACGACCCCATTAATGTTGCCACAAGGAGGCAGAGCCTCTTTGCAGCAGAAGAGGCGGATATAATCATCCTCCTCTTTGATGGGAAAGAGGGGCTCACCCCCCTGGACAGGGAGATCGTGGACCTCCTCAGGGACCTGAAAAAACCCATTATCTATGTTGTAAACAAGATTGACAGCCCTGAGAAGGAGTCCCATATGCTTGAGTTTTATGAACTGGGCATTGACGAACTCCTGCCCCTGTCGGCTGCTGGAGGATATGGGTTCTCAGACCTCATGGAGAGGGTCATCTCGCTGCTTCCAGGGGAGGCTGAGGAAAGAAAAGAGGACGAGGTTCCGAGGATAGCCATAGTGGGCAGACCCAATGTTGGCAAGTCAACACTGGTCAACGCACTCCTGTCAAAGGAGCGGATGATCGTAAGCCCCATCCCGGGCACCACAAGGGACTCTGTTGACAGCCTCTGTAGCTACTACAGAAGACACTATCTCCTGATTGACACCGCAGGGCTAAGACGTAAATCAAGGATAGCCTATCCTGTTGAGAGATTCATGTCACTGAGGGCGATAAATTCCATTGAAAGGGCAGATGTGGTGTTGCTGATGGTAGACGCAAGGGAGGGCATTACCGAACAGGACCAGAAGATAGCCTCCCTCGTGGACAGGTACGGGAAGGGGCTCATAATACTCTTTAACAAATGGGACCTCGTTGAGAATCCAGATGAGCGATACAGACAGCTCCAGAGGGAGATGAGCTGGAAGCTACACTTCGTAGGTTATGCACCTTTTCTGACGATCTCTGCAAATACGAGAAAGAGGGCCACAAAGGTCTTTCCCCTGATTGATGAGATAATGGAGGAAAGAAGAAGGAGGATACCCACATCAGAGCTGAACCGGTTCATAAGGGAGATTGAACCCTCACTACCGGCATACAGGGGCCGAAAGACAAAGATATACTACATCACCCAGACCGGGGTGGAGCCTCCACAGTTTGTGTTCTTCACAAACAGGCCTGAATCATTCAAGCCCGAGACCATCAGGTACATTGAAAGACTCATCAGGGCCAGATACCCCTTCAAGGGCACGCCTGTAAGGATCTATGTCCGCAAGAGAAACCGCGAGTGACGGAGCCTGTCATTCCAGGACCTCCGTTGATGTCCCCGGGGGCATCCACTCATCTACTCATCTGACTGTTGTGGAAACCGTTTGACATTTATAGGCAATCTGTAATAATTTATTAGTTACCATGTTCAAGATATCATTTACTACCTCGGGAGAATCCCACGGCAAGGGGCTTGTAGGAATCATAGAGGGTATACCAGCAAACCTTGAGATCTCCGAGGCTTACATCAACAGTCACCTTTCCCGCCGCCAGAAGGGCTATGGCAGAGGTGGCAGGATGAAGATAGAGTCTGACTCCGTAGAGATCCTCTCAGGCATCCGATGGGGCAGAACCCTTGGCTCCCCCATTGCCCTGCTCATAAGAAACAGGGACTGGATCAACTGGGAGAAGGGGATGTCACCTGATGCAGCCCACAGGGACTCCATAGAACCTGTTACAAGGCCCAGGCCCGGCCATGCTGATCTTCCAGGGATTATCAAATACAAACAGTCAGATATAAGAAACATACTTGAACGCTCCTCGGCAAGGGAGACGGCAATGAGGGTTGCCCTGGGAAGCATTGCACGGAGATTCCTTGAGGATTTTCGTATCTTCATAGGAAGTTTCGTAACCTCCCTGGGTGGGATAGAGCTTGCCATAGACACATCAGGCCTGGATGAGGATACCCTTACCAACCTGCATAAAAAGGCCGAGGGCTCTGAACTGAGATGTCCTGACCAGGAGGTCACAGAGAGGATGAAGAAGCTTATTGACAGGGCAAAGGAGGAGGGTTATTCCCTTGGCGGGAGGTTCGTAACCTTTGCTACGGGGCTGCCTCCCGGGCTTGGGAGTCATATACAGTGGAACCGTCGGCTTGACGCAAGGCTTGCCTATGCCTTTATGGGTATCCAGGCCATAAAGGCCGTTGAGATCGGTGATGGTGTGGCCATATCGGGCAAGCCGGGCTTTGAGGTCCTTGACGAGATACTGCCACCCCAGAAGGGAAAGACCCTGCTGAATGCAAGGAGAACAACAAATCATGCAGGTGGTATAGAGGGAGGGATGACAAACTCCATGCCCGTGATTGTGAAGGCTACCATGAAACCCATCCCAACACAGAGGAAACCCCTAAGGTCCTTTGATATAAAGACAGGCCAGCCTGTTGAGGCAGCCTATGAGAGGTCAGATGTATGTGCGATAGCGGCTGCATCGGTAATAGGAGAGGCAGCAATGGCGCTCACACTAACCGATGCCTTTCTTGAGAAGTTCGGTGGCGACAGTATGGAAGAGGTACAAAGAAACTACCTATCCTATATGGAGGCCGGGGGATGAAGAAGAACATCGTACTCACGGGCTTTATGGGCACAGGCAAGACCAGGGTGGGACGGGAGCTTGCAAGGATGCTGGGCATGAGGCTTGTTGAGCTTGATGAGGAGATTGAAAAGGCCGAGGGGATGGCCATCAAGGATATCTTCAGCCGTCATGGTGAGAAGTACTTCAGGGACAGGGAGACAGAGATGGTAAAACGCTTCGCAGAGGAAGAGGGCCTCGTGATCTCCACCGGTGGCGGGGTTGTACTGAGGGAGGAGAACATGGCAGCCCTGAGGAAGAAGGGATTGATTGTCTGTCTCTGGGCAGAGCCTGAGACCATCCTGGAAAGGACTTCAAGTTCCGATGAAAGACCCCTTCTGAATGTACAGGACCCCGGGAAAAGGATAAGGGAGCTGCTTGAGTATCGCAGACCCTTTTATGAGAAGGCAGACATTACCATAAGAACAGATGACAAGACACCCCTTGAGATAGCCGAAGAGATAGCAAGGATATACAGGGGAGGACATAAATGAAGAGAGAGCAGTGGAAGAGCCAGATAGGATTCCTGATGGCTGCTGTGGGATCAGCCATCGGGCTTGGCAACATATGGCGCTTCAGCTATATGGCCTACAGCTATGGTGGAGGGGCCTTTCTCATACCCTATCTCACAGCACTGGTTACAGCGGGGATACCACTTCTGATCCTGGAGTTTGCCATTGGTCATGAGAGGATCGGCTCTGCACCCCTTGCCTATGCAAAGATCAAAAAGAACTGGGAATGGCTTGGATGGTGGGCCGTAACATTTGTTATGTTCGGCATCGTGCTCTACTATGTTGTGATCATCTCCTGGTGCCTGAACTACTTCCTCCTCTCCTTCAACCTCGGCTGGGGCAGTGATCCCAACGCCTACTTCTACAAGAAATTCCTCTCCCTCAGCTCATCACCATCAAAGATCGGCGAGATCCGGACACCCATATTCTTTTCCCTGATACTCATATGGTTCATAAACTGGGTCATTGTATACAGGGGCGTACAGAAGGGTATTGAGCTTGCAAACAAGATATTCATGCCCATGCTCTTTGTCCTGACAGCAGTACTTGTGTTCTGGTCAATAAACCTGGACGGTGCATCCATCGGCATCAGGGCATACCTTACACCTGATTTCTCCAAGCTCTCAAATCCGAAGGTCTGGATAGATGCCTACAGCCAGATATTCTTTACCCTGAGCCTTGGCTTCGGCATAATGATTGCCTATGCGAGCTATCTGCCGGAAAAGTCAGATATCAGCAAAAGTGCAATACTCACCGCATTCATAAACAGCGGTTACTCGCTCTTTGCAGGCTTTGCCGTGTTCTCTGTGCTTGGTTTCATGGCAAAGGCACAGTCAAAGGAGATCTCAGAGGTTGTCTCACAGAGCATAGGGCTTGCCTTTGTGGCCTATCCAAAAGCTGTCAGCCTGATGCCCGGAGGGAACCTCTTTGGAGCATTGTTCTTCTTCTGCCTTGTGGTGGCTGGAATATCCTCCTCTGTATCCATAATTGAGGCCTTCACCTCCGCAATGGTGGACAAGTTTGCACTGAAGAGGAGACCCCTTGTTACAACCATCTGTATACTGGGCTTTCTTGGCTCCATAGTCTTTACCACCGAGGCAGGCCTCCTCTGGCTTGATATTGTTGACCACTTCCTTACCAACTATGGTCTGGTGGTGGTGGGTATTGCCGAGTGCATCCTTGCAGGCTGGCTCTTTGATATCTACATACTGAAAAGACACATAAACAAGGTATCCTCTATCAGGATGGGAAGGCTCTGGGTGGCACTGATAAGATACTTTGTCCCCCTAATGCTTGCGATCATGCTGGCGGGCTCCCTCAAGGCGGAGGTCACAAAGCCCTACGGCGGATATCCGTGGGCTGCCATAAGCCTGATCGGTGTGAACTGGATCATCCTTACCATACTGGCTGCAGTGGTGTTTGCCCTCAGGCCATGGAAGACGGAAAACCTGAAGAAGGTAGGGAGGGGTCAGAGGCATAGATGATGAAGAGGGTACTCGTCTTTGATGACGAACCATTGATCCTCAAATCCATTGAGAAGGCCCTTACGCGGGTGGGATTTGATGTAACCACTGTCAGGGACAGGGATGGTTTTGAAGAGAAACTCAGGGACAATCTCTTCTCCCTCCTCATCTTTGATCTTCACATCCCGGGGATAACAAAGGAGGAGATCATGGAGCTGGCATCAGTTGCCAATCCCGGGATAAGATTCCTGATCATAAGCGGTTCAGACGAGACAGAGGAGATCCCCTTCATAAGAAAGCCCTTTCAGATAAACGAGCTGAGGAAGAAGGTCAAAGAGATACTCAATGTTTGATCCAACGGGTCTTGATACCAGCCTCTTCTATCTCATCAACCATGGCCTGTCCAGCCCCTTACTTGATACCATAATGCCTCTGATTACCCACAGGCCAGCGCTCTTTGTGCTGCCTGTACTGGTCCTTGTTTTCATAAAGGACATGAGGGCTGCTCTGCAGATGCTGCTCCTGTCAGTGATTGCCCTCTCCGTGGCTGATACCCTGACGAACCTCCTGAAGCACACGATCCAGAGGCCCAGGCCCTTCATGGAGCTGAAGGATGTCATCACACTTGTGGGCAGGGGAAGAAGCTTCTCCATGCCCTCGGCACATGCATCAAACACAGTGGCTGTTGCAACGGTCCTCCTGTACTTTCTATCAGGAATTAAAGGCAGGCTCATCAAGGCCATCTCTTCTTTGTATGTCCTGCTTGTTGCCTTCCTGGTATGCCTCTCACGGATATATGTGGGGGTACACTATCCCTCTGATGTGGTGGCTGGTACGATCCTGGGAGCAGGGGTGGCTCTTTCCATCCTTTTGTTATTCAAACATTCAAGGACCCTGATGCAGAGAGGGAGGTATGAAAGGATCGGCCTTCTTCTGCTCTTTCTCCTCAGCCTCTTCAGGCTGTATTACATACAGATGGGCCCCCTTGACCTCAGCCCGGATGAGGCACATTACTGGGAATGGTCAAGAAGGCCTGACCTTAGCTACTACTCAAAGGGGCCTGCCATAGCCTACCTGATAAGGGCAGGCACCCTCCTGTTCGGTAACACCGAGATGGGGATAAGGTTTCCTGCAGTGGTGCTTCTGTTGCTGAGTAGCATCATCCTCTATCGGCTGGGCAGAGAGATGGCGGAGGGTCTTTATCCGCCTGGTTCAAAGAACCCGGCCCTGGTGGGCATTCTTTCAGCATCGCTTCTGCAGATCATCCCCCTCTTTTCAGCCTATGGTGTTGTGATGACCATTGATTCTCCTTTCATATTCTTCTGGTCCTTATCTTTGTACCTCTTCTACAGGGCACAGAAGGACTGGCCCATAAGGAGGGGCCGTATCACTGCATGGCTCTTGCTGGGGCTTGTCACAGGCCTTGGCGTTCTTACGAAGTACACGATGGTCTTCTTTTATATGTCGGCCCTGCTTTATCTCTTTGCAGAGAGACAGAAAAGAACCCTCCTTTTGCATCCCCTTCCATGGCTGGCTGTTGTATTGAGCATCCTTGTCTTCTCACCGATCCTGCTCTGGAACTACAACCACAACTGGGTTACATTCCTGCATACAGCCGGGCAGGCACACCTTGGTGACGGTCTTACCTTCAGACCTGGAAGTTTCATTGAGTTTATAGGCTCACAGCTTGGTGTTGTAACACCTGTACTGCTTGTGTTGATGCTCATAGCAACGGTAAAACTGAAAGGCAGGGATGAATCCTTCAGCCTGCTTTTCTGGTTCTCAGTCCCTGTATTGATCTTTTTCCTGCTCAAGAGCCTTCAGGGAAAGGTACAGGCAAACTGGGCCCTGCCAGGGTA
>DROX01000166.1 GCA_011321725.1 Nitrospirota bacterium
ACCTGCCTGGGGAAGAGGAAGGCTGATACCCTGATGTCATCAGAGTCCCTGAGTCTTTCATATAAAATCCTCTCATGGGCTGCATGATAGTCAAGTATTGTGAGCATCTCTCCATCTGTATATGCTATAAAGGCGTTACCTATGGAGAGGCTACTGAATGGAGGGAATGCATATTGTGCAGGTTCCTCAAGGAGAGAGTACAGCCCCTGTCCGGACTGTGGGCTACCGGGTATGGCCGTTATCTCAGTGCCTGGCCCCTCTCTCTTTTCACCCTTCTGCATGGCTGCTGCAGACCCGGTACCCTTGAAAAGATGGTCTCTGAGGAGTAGATATAACCTTTTGTATATGAACTCACTGTTTCTGAACCTCACCTCTCTCTTTGCAGGATGGACGTTGAAATCAACCTCTTCAGGATCCATGGTCATATAGATGAAAAACATGGGGTGTTTACCCCGGGGCAGGAGGTTTTCATAGGCCCGATAGACAGCGCTTCTGAGTGTCTGATCCTTCACGGGCCTGCCGTTTACAAAGATATACTGGTTTATCCTCCTTGGGTTGAAACGGTCTTCTCTTGATGTGTAGACCGTCAAGTCCGGGGTGGCCACCTCTATAAGGGAGGATACCACCTCTGCCCCGAATACCTGATGTATCCTTTCTCTTATATCTTCAGCGGCAGTAAGTCCAAGAACCTCCTTGCCGTCTACTCTCAGTGTGAAGGAGATGGCAGGGTTTGTCAGGGCTGTCTCGGTAACGGTCTCAATGATATGATATACCTCTGTCCTGTCAGAGCGGAGGAACTTTTTCCTTGCGGGTGTGTTATAAAAGAGATTCTTTACCTCTACAGTCGTCCCCCTGTAGGGTATCTCCCTTGTCCTGACCCTGCTGCCCTCCACAGAGACCTCTATGCCCGTATCCATACCCTTCTTACATGTCTTTATGGTGAGCCTTGCCACAGAGGCGATGGATGAGAGGGCCTCGCCTCTGAACCCCAGCGTATTTATCCTGAAGAGGTCTTCTTTGTCCTTAATCTTGCTTGTTGCATGAGAATGAAAACAAAGAAGTGCATCCTCCCTGTCCATGCCGGTGCCATTGTCACTGACTCTTATCAGTCTTTTTCCTGCACCAAGGACCTCTATGTTTATCTCTGTCGCAGAGGCATCAATGGAATTCTCAATCAACTCCTTGACAACCGATGCTGGCCTCTCTATCACCTCTCCAGCTGCAATCTGGTTCCTTAGCTCCTCAGGGAGTATCCTTATCTCAGCCAACCCTCTGACCTCCTTTGTTGAGCTCATCAAGGAGATGTTCCGCTATCCTCCTGTTCATCCCCTCAACCGCTGCAATCTCATCCACTGTGGCCATGCTGATTGCCTCAACAGAGCCGAAGGTGCGGAGTAATGCAAGCTTCCTCTTTTTTCCTATCCCCTTTATCATGTCAAGCCTGGACCTTTTCATATCCTTTGCCCTTATTTTTCTGTGGAATGAGATGGCGAATCTGTGGACCTCGTCACGGATCCGCCTGAGCAGCAGGGAGTCTGCCCGGGTATCCACTATGGGGATCTCCCTTCCATCAGGCAGGATGGCACGGTCAGGTGCCTTTGCAACACCGAGGAAATCAATACCCTTTACTCCCTCACCCAGGACCTCGGTGGCTGCCCTGAGTGCTGTAGCGAGATGAGCCCTGCCACCGTCTATTATAATCAAATCGGGAATATTCTCACCCATGCCTTTAAGTGTCCTTTTCACGATCTCTGCCATCATGGAGTAGTCATCAACACCTTTAACAGTCCTTATCCTGAGATGTCTGTAGAGGTCTTTTTTAAACTCGCCATCCTCCCACCATATAAAGGCACCAACGGAATAGGCACCTGCCACGGTTGATACATCAAAGGCGCCTATGGTGCTGGGGACCGCTTTAAGGGAGAGCCTCTCCTTCAATGATTCCAGGATCTCTCTGCTTACCTTTCCGCTTCTTGACTGGAGCAGAAGCCTTGCATTCCTTACAGCCATCTCAATAATCTCCTTTTTCTTTTCGTCATCAGGCAGGAGTATACTGACTTCTTCACCTCTTTTAGAGGTAAGCCATTGTTGCAGCTCATTCCTTGAGGAAGGGGGGTGCTGAAGGAGTATCCCCTCAGGGGGTATGGTGTCCTTTGCATAGAAGAATTTGATAAAATCCTCCAACAGTTCCTCTCTTGTTAAAAAACCTGTGTTTTTTAAGTAGAAATCCTTTGTGCTGATGAGTATCCCCCTTCTGATAAAGAAGACCTGAAAAAGCGTATCGCTCCCCTCCTGATAAAATGCTATAACATCCATGTCACCAAGCTCAGGGGCCACAACCTTCTGGTTCTCAAGGGACCTTCTGATAGCCCTGATCCTGTCCCTTACCTTTGCTGCCTCTTCAAATCTGAGCTCCTCAGCCAGGAGTTCCATCCTCCTTGTGAGGTCTTCTATTAGTTCCGATCTCTGGCCCCTGAGGAACCTCTCCACCTCTCTGACCTCCTTCATATACTCATCCCTGTCCACAAGTCCTGCACAGGGTGCAGGACACCGTTTCATCTGGTACTGGACACAGGGCCTCATTGGCCTGTCAAGCCTGTACCGGCAGGGTCTTATGCCGAAGTGTCTCCTGATGAAGGAGAGTGTCTCCCACACAGAGGCGGCAGGGATGAAGGGTCCGAAATAGAGTGCGCCATCTCTGGCCACCCTTCTTACAACCTCAAGGGTTGGCCAGGGGTCATTGAGCCCCAACCTCAGATAGGGGTAGTTCTTATCATCCCTCAGGATTATATTGTATCTGGGTTTGTATTGTTTTATCAGGTTTGCCTCAAGGGCAAGCGCCTCCACCTCTGTGTCTGTAACCGTAAAGGTGATCTCCTCTGTTTTTGTCACCATCTTCTGTCGTCTCGGGTCAAGACGTTCTGTGGCTGTGAAATAGCTCTTTACCCTGCTACGGAGGTTCTTTGCCTTGCCCACATAGAGCACACGTCCCATAGAGTCCTTGAAGATATACACCCCCGGTTTTTCCGGAAGGGAGGCGATCTTTTCCTTTAATGAACCCTTCATCATAATATCTGTCTAAAACAAATCCCTATCAAGGCAGGGCACCTCATAAAAATAAGCCAACCACAGGATTAAACAATAAAGTAACCTCATTTTTATTGTTATACACTAAATCAAGTAAAGAAACAAACCCTATAGGCCCAGAGGTGGTGAAGAATGCCATGTAGC
>DROX01000167.1 GCA_011321725.1 Nitrospirota bacterium
ATTACTGCTCACTGCTTACTACTTCCTGCTAACCCATCAACCCATTTACTCATTTACTCATCCACCCATAAACTGCTCACTGCTCACTGCTTACTGCTCACTGTTAACTCCTGACTCTTGACTGTCTTATTGGCACCCTGCCTTGTTTATATAAAACTGAAATTATTTTGGATACCACTGTTCATAGTTATATTATATCACTACTGTCCGGTAAGTGGATTACCCAGTCAAGCATACCCTCTGGCTTGACCAGGGGGCTGGAGAATGACAAGAAAGGAGACCGTCATTGTCGGACCTGTCCAGGTCCCCAATCAAATTGAGGACAGGCTTTGACCAGAGGATTGAACCGACAATCCACTTTCAAAGACCAGAATGGATTCCCCATTAAGTGTGCAATGACAGAGAGGATGCAGAAGTTAGTGTTAAGGGATTAAGAATGTGGAGTCCTGGAAGTTGTGGTAGAATTAAAATAATGGTAGGGGAGTTTATCAAGGAATTGAAAAAAAGCAGGACCTTTGGTCCCCAGATTGCCTCTTACAGGTATATACCCCCAAAGGGGCCTGTGTACGGAAGGCTTTCTCTTGACAACCGGCTGAGGGAGCTTCTATCTCGGAGAGGGATAAAAAGATTCTGGTCTCATCAGGTGAAGGGTATTGGTCATATTAGGAGGGGGAAAAATGTTGTGATCATGACACCTACAGCAAGTGGGAAGAGCCTTGTGTATAACATCCCCGTTGTTGAGACCATACTGAAGGAGCCTGACACACATGCACTCTATATCTTTCCCCTGAAAGGACTTGAACAGGATCAGGTAAAGAACCTGAATGACCTCCTGACAGCCCTCGGGATTGGCCAGAGGGCACGCAGAGGTGTGCTGAATCCAGCCGAGATATACGATGGTGATACGACAGCCTACAGGCGCAAAAGAATCAGGGAGAGGCTGCCTTACATCATATTCACCAATCCCGACATGCTCCACCTTGCCATAAACGCCTTCCATACGAAATGGGAAGGGTTCTTCAGGACACTCAGGTACGTGATTATTGATGAGATACATGCATACAGAGGGGTCTTTGGTTCCAATGTGGCACAGATCCTGAGGAGACTCAGGAGGATATGCACCAGATGGGGTTCAAACCCCCAGTTTATTGCCAGTTCTGCCACCATTGCCAATCCAGGTGAGCTTGCCCAGCGCCTTGTGGGGCTACCCTTTGAGGCAGTAACAGAAAGCGGTGCACCACAGGGCGGCAGACATTTTCTTTTTGTCAATCCCCTTGAAAGTCCCTATACACTGGCAATGAGGCTTTTTGTTGAGGCAATAAGGGCTGGCCTTAAGACGATTGTCTTTACAAAGGCCAGGAAGATCACCGAACTTATCTATGCATGGTGTGTTAAGAGCGCACCGGCTATTACTGGAAGGATAAGCCCCTACAGGGCGGGGTTCCTCCCTGCCGAGAGAAGGGAGATAGAGAGGAGACTCTTCTCGGGTGAACTCTCAGGGGTCATCTCCACAAGCGCCCTTGAGCTGGGTATTGATGTGGGTGGGCTTGATTGCTGCATCCTTGTGGGCTATCCTGGTTCAATATCAAGCACATGGCAGAGGGCTGGAAGGGTGGGCAGACATGGTGAGGAATCCCTTGTAGTCCTGATTGCGCTTCAGGATGCCCTTGACCAGTACATAATAAGACATCCGGAAAGGCTATTTCAGAAGGCCTTTGAGTCTGCCATTGTTGATCCCGATAACGAGGTGATACTGAAGAAGCATCTTCCCTGTGCCGCATCAGAGGTCTATCTCAGGGAGGACGATAGTGTTTATAGCATGGAAAGGATAAAACATATTGTTGATGAACTCCTTGAGGAAGGAGCACTGAGGCAGGGCAGAAAGGGTGGTATATGGTTTTCAGGGCTCAGGATGCCCCAGAGAGGGGTGGAGATCAGGGGTATAGGGGCTCTATTCAGAATCGTGGATGAAAAGGGTAACCCCATAGGTGAGCTTGATGGTATGAGGGTGTACAGGGAGGGATATCCTGGTGCTGTATATCTTCACAGGGGCAGACAGTATAAAGTGGAGGAGCTTGTCATTGAAAGCAGAAGGATAATCGCCCGAGAGGTGGATGTCCAGTACTACACACAGGCACTTACCACTGAAAGGACAGAGATTCTTTCAGAAAAGACAAGCAAGGCAATAGGTGAGTTTGAGATATGTTCAGGAGGCCTGAGGATATCCCAGAGGGTTGTGGGATATGAAAAGAGGAACATCTATGACAGAAGAAGACTCTCAAGACACGCACTTGATCTGCCCGAGTATGTCTTTGACACGGAGGGGCTCTGGATAGTGATACCTGATTATGTAAGTGGGCTTCTTGAAGAGAGAGGATATGATCTTGCAGGAAGCCTGCATGCCGCTGAGCATGCATCCATATCAGCCATGCCACTTTATGTGCTCTGTGAGAAGATGGACGTGGGAGGGCTCAGTTATTCATTCTATCCAGCCCTGAAAAAGGCTTGTATATTCATCTATGATGGCTATGAGGGAGGGGTTGGTTATACAAGTCACCTCTTTGATCTGGCCAGGGAATGGTTACAAACAACCCTCAGGATTATCAGTGAATGCAGATGCGAGTCTGGCTGTCCATCCTGTGTCCAGGACCCACAGTGCGGCTCTGGAAACCAGCCACTTGACAAGGAGGGTGCAAAATTCCTGCTGGAGCATATAAGTTCCCGACTGCGGTGACAGAATTCTACTGCTTATAGCGACTTGTCTTTGAAGCCTTACAGGTGGATTTGTGAGTCTTACTTCCTTCGTGGACAGTTGAGAACTGGACAGGAGTCACAGTTATCCGAGGTGTCTGTCTCCAGACCAAAGGGTATAAGCTCTCCGCAACTACATATCCAGCCTTTATCGGTTCTTTCATTCAGTTCATTATCACAGAAGGGACACTTTAACATATTAAATTTTAGTCTTCCCTGCTGGAGAAAATCCATGATATGGATCATATCCTCTGATATGCCTCTTTCCTGCATGTTCTTTTTCTGCCGGCAATCCTGGGTAACAAAGCCTTCATGCAGTTACAGTTGATTTTGGGTTATAATTATACATGCCGGAGTTTCTAAACAATCCTGTTCTGATAGAGGTCTTCATCATCATATCACTTGCGATTCTTTCCAGGGTGGCAGGTATCCTCTTCTACAGGTTTGCTGGCAGGCTTTCAAGACTAACCAGGACATCCCTTGATGACAGGATAACAGAGATTCTCAGAAGACCCTTCAGTATATCCATATTTTTCGCAGGACTTATCGTCTCTCTTACATATGTGGAACTCCCTCAGGATGTGGTCTTTTACATAAGTGCAATCTCCTATACGATTCTGATACTCCTCTGGAGCAGGACCCTGATCAAACTCAGCAATGTAGTCGTAAATCATATAATGAGCCGTGTCAGCGATGATACGGGCCTGAGGGATGATGTTGTCCCCATGGTCAGGAATATTTCAAAGGTACTTATCATCGGGATAGCCCTGTTTCTTTTTCTTTCTGTCTGGAAGATAAATATTACACCACTGCTTGCCTCAGCAGGGATAGCTGGTGCAATCGTTGCCTTTGCTGCCAAGGATACAATGGCAAATGTCTTTGGTGGTGTCAGCATATTCTTTGATAAGCCCTTCAAGATAGGCGATTATATCGTGCTTGACAGTGGAGAGAGGGGTGAGGTTGCTACAGTGGGCTTAAGAAGTACAAGGATCAAAACCAGGGATGATATCATGATAACCATACCCAATTCCATTATTGCGAACACAAAGATCATAAACGAGAGTGCACCTGTTCCAAAGTTCAGGATCAGAATACCCATATCCGTGGCCTATGGCAGCGATATAGATCTTGTGGAAAAGACACTGCTTGAGGTTGCATCCTCTACAGAGAATGTACTATCACAGCCAGCACCAAGGGTCAGGTTCCGCAGTTTTGGAGACTCTGGTCTTAACTTTGAACTCCTGTGCTGGGCCAGGGAGCCGGCCCTGAGGGGTTTGACCGTGCATCAGCTGAACTGCAGCATCTACAAGGAGTTTGAGAGCAAGGAGATTAAAATACCCTTTCCTCAGAGGGATATCCATATCTATAAGAAGGATATTGAAAAAACAACATAGCCTGAGTACAGATAGAAATTCTCAAACACGGTGGCATGAACTCTGCCACTGGATGCAGGGGGTGATTAAGGATGGGATTCTTTGATAGAGTTGTACATTCTTTTATGGAAAGAAAGGTCCTCTTTTCTGTCCTGGCTATACTTTTCCTCTTTGCTGCACCTGCGTTACCATCCACGGAAAAGGCGATGATAAAGGTCGGTTTTGAAGGTGGCCTTTCCAGGGATGGTGTGCCCAGGGGCTGGAAGCTCAGGGAGAGGTCAGGGAATGCTGAGTACAGGGTTGTAACCATTGATGGAGAGAGGTTTTTGTACTTTCGCGGGGATAATGCATCCTTTTCAATGGAAAGGGAGCTAAGACTTGATGTGAGAGAATACCCCCTGATAAGCTGGAAGTGGAAGATCATGCTCCTTCCTGCCGGAGGGGATGTGAGGTACAGGGGAAGGAATGACCAGGCTGCCCAGGTAATAGTGCTTTTTGATAAGGGAAAGGCCATCAGCTACATCTGGGATACCAATGCGCCTGAAGGGACTGTTAGGGAGGAGTCCGTACCCTGGCCCTTCAGTATCAAGATAAAGGTCCTGGTGGTTAAATCAGGTGTGGAAGAGACAAGAAAATGGGTTGTGATGAGGAGAAACATCTATGAGGATTTCAGGAGACTCTTCAGGGAAGAGCCGGGTCCGGTGAAGGGGGTAAGGATACAGTTGAACTCCCAGCATACCGGTACCATAGGGGAAACCTTTTTTGGGCCCATCCTATTTGAGCAGAAATAACTGAGACCATGAAAAAGAAACGCCTTCTTTTATTTCTTTTCCCTGGCCTTGTGTTGTCCTTTATCTTTGCCCTCTATCTTATCATCAAAACCAGCGCCTATCTGCCACTGCTTGAGGGAGTTCTTGAGAGAAAGACGGGAATATCCATTGAGATAGGAGGGGTTGATATAAGCTGGAATGCAAAGGAGATATATCTCCATAACCTGAGGGTGGGCAGTGAAGAAGGGGGTGGTTTCTTCATGAGCATCCCCCTACTTCACATAAAGGGGAGCCTCATGGGGTTTATCCATCGCCGCATTGATCTCCTTGAGATGGAGAGGCCCGCGGTTTATCTCAATATCCTGTCAGGAACAGGGGGTAAAAGGGGGATGAGGGCACCACCCCTGCCCTTTCAGATCGGAAGGGCTACTGTAAGGGAGGGCATGCTGAGGATCCGGAGCAGTGCCGGGATCACTCAGATGAGATCAATAAACCTCTCATTGTACAGGACAGATACCCCCTATTCAATGCTTGAAGGCGGCATGGTCATCCCTGCACTTGGGGCTGCGGTGAGGCTTAAGGCTGTCCTTGACCATAAGAGGCCATCAATAAAGGAGCTACAGCTTGTGGCCGAGAGGGTGGGATTTACCGAGGAAAATCCCCTTCGGGTAGGTGGACTGAAGATTATGGGACGTTTCAGTGTAATGCTAAGGGTCTTTATGGAAACACGCAGGAAGGCTTCTGGAGAGATAAAGTTCAGGGAGGTGTTTATCAGAGGCGATGACGGGAGGGTCTTCCTTGAAGGGGCATCTGGTACGGTTCAGGGAGGGGCTGAGGAGATGGTCAAGGACAGGAAGGTAGGGTATAAGATCAAAGCCAGTCTGAGTCCGGTGGTGCCTCCAGTGAAGGGGCTGCATGCAGAGATAGCCGGAAGCTACATGATAAATGAGGACAGCCTTTTCATCAGAAAGGCATCCCTGGTGACGGACAGATACGGAAGGGTTGCTGTCCGGGGCAGGATCTCAGGGCTGAGGGGTAGAACACCCGGTCTTGATCTTCTTGTAAAGACAGGGCAGTTAGACCTCTCCACCATGGAGAGGGTTTATTCCTTTTATGGAAGACAGGGGAGCTCTGCTGTGGTGAAGGGGATTTTAGATCTTGAGGGAACCCTGAAGGGCTCTTTAAAGGAGGGCCTCAGATGGTCTTTTACATCAGAAGTGAGAGACTTTGGTATAGAGAGGCCTCCTCAGATGATCAGCCTTAAAGGCAGGGTCACGGGTCTGTCTTCAGAGGGTTCCTACCAGTCACAAAAGGATAACCTGACACTTGAAAAGCTGAATGTGGATATTGACGGTCTTCTTGATGTCAGGATGAAGGGTTTTATTAACAAACTCGGTAAAGGCAACCCTGAAGTGGCGTCCGATGTAGAGATAGAGATCAAGGATGCCGGATCTGCAAGAAGGGTTTTTTCCTCAATCCTGCCCTTTCAGGAGAGGCTTCCTGTTGTAGAGGGAAAGGGCAGGATGCATTTGAGGATTAATGGCAGTCTTGAATCACCCGAGGTGAGGGGAGGTGTGGAGGTCCAGGGCAGGCATATCAAGGGAATGTGGTATGTTATCAACCACTACAGCCTGGATGCAGGGTTTCATTTCAGCAGAGGCTCTCTGAATGTTGACAGGGCGGTGTTGAAGGCAGATTCGGTTAATGGAGGTAACAGGAAGAGGTCCTTTACTACAAGGAGGGTTGTAGTTGATATGAGGGATGTGGGGGTGTCAGGGAAAGGCTCTGCCCGGGGGAGACTTCTGGTCAAGATAAAAGAGCTTCTCATGGAAGGGGTAGAGGGGGTGTTCATGAGGGACGGGGACCTCAGACTTTCATGTGTTTTTTATGCCAGAGCAGCCGATAGGGAGCTGGAGATAAACTCCCTGAGGTTTGACAGCAGAGAGATCAAGGGGGTTGATGCCAGGATATCCCTGAAACTGCAAAGGAGGGGAACCATTGTAAAAGGCAGTATTGAATATCCCTTTTCACTTGCAGAGGGTCTTATGGTGAGGCTCCTTGAAGGGCTTAAAAGAAAGGGTCTGCAGATTCAGGGTGGAGGCATTATCAGGTCTGACTTTGCTTTTAATTTTAAAAAGGGTAGGCCCTCGGGCTTAACGATCAGGACGTCCCTTGCCCTGAAAGATGCCTCCCTGTCCAACAGGGACGAGACAGTCATGGCTGAGGGTATCAGGCTGCAGGGCAACTCCAGCGTGAGGCTTGACGAGGGCTCGGACACCCTGGATATGGGGCTTGAGCTGACAGCATCTGGTTTTGAAGTACTTGCAGGTGAGATATATGGTGATTTCAGCAAAAGACCCGTCAGCCTGAGTGTCCGTGCCGGATATGATATGAAGGGAAAGTCCCTCAAGATAGAGGATGCATCTCTCAGGATAAAGGATGTGGCTGAGGTTTCAGCCAGTGGAAGGATAGGGGATATCCTCCGGAGCCCTCTTCTGGATCTGAAGGGGAGGGTTTCGGGCCTGGATCTTAAAGGTATTTATAATGATTACCTGCATGATGCCTATGTTACACGTTATGCAGTGCTTGAGGGACTGGGGGTCCAGGGCCTCACAGATCTGGAATTCAGCATAAAGGGTCAGATGAACTCTCCGGAGATCAATACACATTTGATGGTCAGGGATTTTTCACTCAAACTTGACAGGGGGTTTTATCTCAGGGGTGTGGACCTTGATCTTCCCTTCCATATAGGCAAGGAGGATGGAGAATACAGGGGTATGCTAAAGATCGGAAGTGCCTCTATAGGTGGTGCCAGGATTACTCAACTCAGGATACCACTTTTGGTAAGAAAGGAGAGTATCAGCTTCAGCAGGTCAATCAGGGTGGAGATGATGGGTGGTGAGGTGGTGATTGATGGGATAGAGATCCGGAGGCCCATGGGGCCTGACAGGCTTCTACATGCCAGCATCAATATGAAGGGGCTGGACCTTTCACTGTTGAGCAAAAACTTTGACATGCCGGTATTTGAAGGAGAACTCACCGCAACTGTGCCTGATATAGTCTTTACAGGAAAGAGTATCTATACTGATGGTGAGGTGATTGTCAGGGCCTTTGATGGCACAATAAGGATAGAAAACCTTGCCCTCCACAATATAGCAAGCCCTGCCATGTCACTGGAGGCTGATGTTACCGTAGATGACATAAACCTGTCCATGCTTACAAAGACATTTGATACAGGCCATATATCTGGTATACTGAGGGGATATGTAAAGGACCTGGTGGTTGTAAACGGACAGCCCCAGCAGTTCAGGGCAGCCTTTGAGACTGTAAAAAGAAGAGGCGTCCCACAGATTATAAGTGTCAGGGCCTTGAGGAAGATCCAGATACTTGGTGCAGGAGGGGGTGGATCAATCCTGGACAGGGGGATATACCAGTTCTTCAAGGAATACAGGTACTCAAAGATGGGGTTCAGGGCCACATTAAAAAATGATACCCTCCTTCTTGAGGGGTTTGAAGGGGAAGGCAACAGGGGATATATAGTAAAGGGCGGCTTTTTACCACCAAGGGTGGATGTGATAAACTATACACAGAGGATCTCCTTCAAGGAACTGGTGGAAAGGCTGAAGAGGATCAGGAAGTAAGGTATGTCAAGATTTGCTTTAAGTAAAAATC
>DROX01000168.1 GCA_011321725.1 Nitrospirota bacterium
TCCATGCTGGCGGTGAGGGCAAGCCTTGGGGAGAGGTAGCTACCCCTCAGTCTGCCTTTGAACATGGCCCTGCCATAGAGGGGTTCCCTTTCTTTCAGGATCTTCATGAGCAGCTGCAGGTCGGTATAACCCTTAAGTTCAAGGTCATAGGTTAGTGTCTTCACTGCAACCATAAGATCACCACCCATGTCCAGCTTCCCGAGACCAAAGGAGCCATTCAGGTCCAGCTCAGCCCTGAGCTTATCCTCTCTTACAACTGCAGGGGGGATGGATCTTGAGGAGAGATGACCGGAGATTGAGCCCTGAAAGGACTTTTTCCTGTAGGTCCCCTTCAGCCTTATCTTTGAGTATTTGTCATTGATAGCCAGGGCTTTGATCTCAATGTTCCTGCCCCTGTCACTGTATCTTAAACGTCCTTTCATGTTGATGGAGAGGCCCCTTCCCTTATCCGTCCCGTAGGTAAGGCCAAGTCTTTTTATATTGATATAACCCTTCCTGAGATTCAGACTTAGAGAGGGTTCCGCAAGGGTAAGCCTCTCCGAGTTCCTCCATGTCTGAATCCTTCCGCCATCAAGAATAACCTCAACAGGGACTATCTTAATAATGTAGTTGTTACCAATCCTGGTCTTTTGAGAGAGCGGCAGGGGTATCCTCTCAAGTGGGGCATTAATATAGAGATCTTTCAGTTCTATCCTGGTAAGGTATAGCTCTCTTACCAGAAGCCTGCCAGGGTTCAGGAAGATCCTGCATCTCTTCAGGGAAAGGGTTTCCTTGCCATCCTTTCCCCTGATCTTCAGGTCATGGATCTCAAAATAGGTGGGAAAGGGTGTAAGGCTGATGCTGCCGATCTCCACTTCAGCCCCTGTGAGCCTTTCCAGTTCAGGTACAAGCATCCCCTTAATCCTGTCTGAGAATCTTTCCGATCTGAGGTAGGAGAGGGCAGCAATGAAGGATATGACTATTACAGAGAGAACTATATAAAAGAAGATGCCTTTCTTCATAATCTTTTGTTTTACAGACCCCTGACTGTCGGACCCGGGAGAAGCTATCCTGACAGCAGGCAGATTGTATTAATAGCCTGGCACAACAAGTCTTGGCAGCATGGAGACCTTTCCGGGTAAGGCCCAATATATATCATAGCTGTCTTTGGGAATCTAAATCAACAAATCAGGTCAGACCCGGGAATGCCCTTAAAGAAAGGTCAAACAAAAGCCTACAAAGATTAGTATAAACCCTTAACTCTTTGATATAATAGATATCAATCCAGCCCCGGCTGTGAGCCAGGGAGAGATCGCTGCCAGGGAATGCTATAGCTGATGCAGCACTATATCTGTTAAGGAGAAAACATCATGAAATACATAATCCTCATAGGAGACGGGATGGCTGACAGGCCCTTGAAGGAGTTAGAGGGAAGAACCCCCCTTGAGGCTGCATTCACACCAAATATGGACAGGCTTGCAAGAAGGGGGATACTTGGTTCGGTAAAGACAATCCCCGATGGTTTTCCGCCAGGCTCAGATGTTGCCAATCTCAGCATCATGGGATATGACCCGGCGAGGTATTATACCGGAAGGGCTCCCTTTGAGGCAGCCAGCATGGGTATAGAGTTAGGAGACAATGATGTGGCCTTCAGGTGCAATCTCGTTACCCTTAAATACAACAAGACAAAGGACAGGGCCATTTTGGAAGACTACAGTGCCGGTCATATAAGCACCGAGGAGGCAAGGGAGCTTATTGAGGCGATAAATGCCGAGCTTGGTGATGAGAGGATCCGGTTCTATCCTGGCATCAGCTACAGACACCTGATGATATGGAAGGATGCTGATGTGGAGCTTGAGTGCGTACCGCCACATGACATAATCGGCAAGGAGATCACTGAGTACCTCCCTCTTGGAAAGGGCGAAAGTGTAATCCGTTCTCTCATGGAAAGCTCGGTGGGGATACTTGAAAACCACCCCGTTAATAAGAGGCGTGCTGCTGAGGGCAAAAGGGTGGCAAACAGCATCTGGCTATGGGGCCAGGGCAGGAAACCCGCAATGCCAACCTTCCGGGAAAAGTACGGTCTATCAGGTGCCCTTGTCAGTGCCGTGGACCTCACCAGGGGTATAGGGGTCTGTGCAGGCTTTGAGATCCTGAAGGTACCAGGGGTTACCGGTTATCTTGATACAAACTATACAGGCAAGGCCGAGTATTCCCTGAAGGCACTCTCAAGCCACGATCTGGTCTATATACATGTTGAGGCTCCTGACGAGGCAGGCCATGAGGGAAACTACAAAGACAAGATCAGGGCAATTGAGGACTTTGATGCCCTTGTGGTGGGTACCATCATAAGAGGCGCAAAGGAGTTTGACGAGTACAGAATACTTCTTCTGCCTGATCATCCAACCCCGATTGAGGTAAGGACCCATACACCTGATCCTGTACCCTTTGTGATCTTTGATAGCCGTCATAAAAGAGACAACGGTGATGTAAGGTTCAATGAGAGGATC
The DNA here is from genome assembly GCA_011321725.1 of Nitrospirota bacterium. Lineage (GTDB taxonomy): Bacteria > Nitrospirota > Thermodesulfovibrionia > Thermodesulfovibrionales > JdFR-85 > JAADHP01. The sequence continues at coordinate 2,490 of DROX01000168.1, forward strand.
CTTGAGTATCCTGAAATAATCAGGATCTCAGAGGGCTACAGGTTGATGGATTTCTTTCTTGAGAAGCAATAAACCCGGTTTTCATATCCATTTATGAAGAGCTTGAAGGAGGTAAGGCCCAGATGCTCATAGTGCAGAAATATGGAGGCACATCCGTCGCCAATGTGGAAAGGATCAGGGCTGTAGCTGAAAGGGTGGTAAGGACGGTAAGAGAAGGCAACAGCGTTGTCGTGGTTGTTTCAGCTATGGCAGGTGAAACGGACAAGCTGATTGAGCTCGCCCACCAGCTCTCGCCGTCTCCAGGAGAGAGGGAGATGGATCTGCTCCTTTCCTCGGGAGAGCGAGTAACATGTGCACTGACCGCAATGGCAATACAGGCCCTTGGTGAGAAGGCCATCGCCCTTACAGGCAGGCAGGTCGGAATAATCACTGACAGGGTCCATACAAAGGCCAAGATTGAGAAGATATCTGCCGAGAGGGCAAAGAAGGCCCTTCAGGAGGGTTATGTGGTAGTGGTTGCTGGATTCCAGGGGATAACGGAGGATACCGGGGAGGTAACCACCCTTGGGAGGGGTGGTTCTGATCTCACAGCTGTTGCTATTGCATCAGCCCTTGGCGCTGATCTCTGTGAGATATACACGGATGTGGAGGGTGTATTCACAACAGATCCGAATGTGGTGCCTGAGGCAAGGAAGCTTGAGAAGATATCCTATGAAGAGATGCTGGAGCTTGCAAGCTCTGGTGCAAAGGTGCTGCAGTCACGCTCTGTTGAGTTTGCCATGAAATACAACGTACCCCTGGTTGTCAGGTCAAGCTTCAGTGACAGTCCAGGTACATATGTGATTAAGGAGGATAAAGAGATGGAAAATGTTCTTGTATCAGGTGTTGCCTATGACAAGAACCAGGTTAAGATAACAATACTTGCCGTTCCGGACAGACCCGGGATAGCTGCCAGGCTTTTCAAGTCAATAGCCGATGCGAACATAGTAGTGGATATGATCGTACAGAATGTCAGCAGCGATGGCAAAGCCACGGATATATCCTTTACGGTCCCAAGGACGGACTACGAGAAGGCCGTAAAGATAACCAGGGATATCGCAGATGAGCTTGGAGCCAGAGGCGTTACAGTGGACGACAACATTGCAAAGGTATCCATCGTGGGTGTGGGAATGAAGACACACTCAGGTGTTGCTGCCAAGATGTTTGAGACCCTTGCCAGACACGGAATTAATATAATGATGATCAGCACCTCGGAGATAAAGGTGTCCTGCGTGGTGGATGCAAAATACACGGAGCTTGCGGTAAGGGTGCTCCACGATGCCTTTGAGCTGGCAAAAGAACAATAGATATCTCTCCATGCTGTTAGCACCTGGTTCGGGTATAATATAACCATGAGGGTTATTGTACTCCTGCTGATACTACTCATATGTTCGCCTCCTGTCCATGGCTGGGACAGAAGGCATCCTGTCACGCCTTATGGAGATTTTTGCCCCCGTTGCAGCAAATACGGTGTATGCAGGTTCATGTTGAGCCCTTCACAGACGAGGAAGGCACTGGAGGATTACTATGCAAGGAAGGGTCTGAGGATCAGGATTGACCGCTTTGAGGGCAGATTTGTTAAGGCCCGCATACTTGATGGCAACAGGGTGGTGGATGAGATAATATTTGACCGCAGAACTGGAAGGATCAGGTCCATCTTCTGAATCATATCCTGTATCATGCATGGGCAGTGCCTCTGAAGCCCCTGATTGTTCGTGGGACCCTGCCAGTTTTTGCATCGCTTTATTCATTGCAGATTCGGGATATCTATGTGGTCTTTGACTGCAGGGGTTCAGAAATCCAGGACATGGGACAGGACCTCTTCAACAGCCTCTATGCGTGGGGCCACCCTTTTTGGTTTTTCTGTCACGGAAAAGACGATGTCAGGGTCCTTGAGCCCATGACCTGTAAGGGTGCAGACGACTGTTTCTCCACCCTTGAAGTATCCTGATCTGTGGAGTTTTAGTATACCTGCCACAGAGGCTGCAGAGGCAGGTTCACAGAATATCCCTTCCAGTTGGGCCACATATCTGTAAGCGGCAAGTATCTCCTCATCCCTTACAGAGTCTATTAGACCGCCTGATTCGTCCCTTGCCTGCAGGGCAAATTGCCAGCTTGCGGGGTTGCCGATCCTTATTGCAGTGGCAACCGTCTCGGGCCTTTCCACAGGCCTTCCAAGCACTATGGGTGCTGCACCGGCAGCCTGGAAACCAAGCATCCGGGGAAGGCTGTCAATAAGACCTGCCTTGTAGTACTCCTTGTACCCCCTCCAGTATGCCGTGATATTTCCGGCATTTCCAACGGGAAGGGCATGACAGTCAGGCGCCATGCCAAGCTGGTCAGCAACCTCAAAGGCTGCGCTCTTCTGCCCCTCAAGACGATAGGGGTTTATGGAGTTTACAAGGGTTATGGGATGTTTCTTCACCATCTCCCTGACGATTTCAAGGGCCTGGTCAAAATTCCCCTCTATCTGTATCACCTCTGCACCGTAGATAAGGGCCTGTACCAGCTTGCCCAGTGCGATCTTTCCCTCTGGTATCAGTACGATCGCCTTGATGCCGGCACGTGCTGCATAGGCAGCTGCTGAGGCAGAGGTGTTCCCCGTGGATGCGCATATTACAGCCTTTGCCCCCTCCTGCATTGCCTTTGAGAGTGCAAGTGTCATCCCCCTGTCCTTGAAAGAGCCCGTAGGGTTTGCACCGTCGTATTTGAAGTAGAGCCTTATATTCAGACCCAGGACAGTGGTAAGGTTTTTTGCCTCAAGAAGGGGCGTGTTACCCTCAAGGAGGGTAATTACGGGTGTTTCAGTGCTTACGGGAAGGAAACTTCTATATTCATTGATGATACCTCTCCATTTCCGGTACATTCGGTCATCCTGGTCAGTGGACTGACCGGTCATCTGTGACTCACTATGGCTCATTATACCGACTATCCTCCTTTTTTATTCTATAATATCTCCCTCAACCAGCTCCACCTCTACCCCCTGGTCCTTCAGTGACTGGATACCATCCTCAAGGTTCTTCTCCTCCCCCTCCAGTTCAAGTATCATCTCCCCTACTGTTTCTGTAACCCTTGCCCGTCTGATGTTTGGCATTACATCGTACTTCTTTGCCATGGTAAAGAGCACCGGTTCCTTGATCAGATGCTGCGGAAAGGTAAGTTTGACCCGGAGTTTCATTAAATCCCCCTTCCTCCTGCAATGGCAGGAACTATTGATACCTCATCACCATCCTTGACCTCGGTCTCTTCAGCATTGAGGAAACGGACATCCTCTTCATTTACATAGATATTCACGAAACGGCGAATCTTACCGTTTTCAGAGACCCTCTCAGCAAGCCCTGGATACTCTTTATCCAGCTCCATGATCAGGTCTATGAGCTTGCCCGGTTTTCCCTCAACCTCCTCCTTCCCTCCGGTAAGCCTCTGAAGCGGGGTTGGTATCCTTACCTTTACTGCCATATTTACCTCCTTTCTCGTATCTGAGATCAGATATTTAGATCCTTTTCAGTGCCTCTTCAAAGGCATCAATGTGGGGTTTGATATAGATAGGAGAGGCCATCCTTCCTTCAAGTGCCTCACGGGTCTTGAGCCCATTGCCGGTCACACAGATTACGGTAACCTCGTTCCTGTTGATATAGCCCTGCTGGACAAGCTTCTTCGTGACAGCCACGGTAACACCACCGGCTGTTTCTGCAAATATCCCCTCTGTCCTTGCCAGCAGCTTCATCCCTTCCACAATTTCATCATCTGTTACATCCTCGCCATACCCTCCTGACTCCTTTACAGCGGCATAGGCATAGTATCCGTCAGCAGGATTGCCGATGGCAAGACTCTTTGCGATGGTCTCGGGCTTTATGGGTCTTATGACATCGGTATCATTCTTGATAGCCGTTACAATGGGATTACAGCCCAGCGCCTGTGCTGCAAAGACCCTTGTGTCTGCTGTCTTAAGAAGGCCAACCTCCTTCAGTTCCTTGAAGGCCTTCCATATCTTTGTGAGCAGGGAGCCACTTGCACAGGGCACAACAATGTTGTCGGGGGCCTTCCAGCCAAGCTGTTCTGCAACCTCAAAGCCGATTGTCTTTGAGCCTTCAGCATAGAAGGGACGTATGTTGATATTGACAAAGGCCCATCTGTACCTGTTTGCTATCTCGCTGCAAAGCCTGTTGACCTCGTCGTAGTTACCATCAACAGCCACGAGATGGGGCTCAAATATAAGGGATGATGTGATCTTTGATTCCTCCAGCGTGGCAGGGATGAAGATAAACCTCTTGAAACCCGCCTTTGCACCCTGGGCTGACACGGAATGGGCCAGGTTGCCTGTGGATGCACATGCGACGGTGTCAAAACCGAACTCCTTTGCCTTTGTCAGTGCCACGGCAACAACCCGGTCCTTGAAGGAAAAGGTAGGATGTGCCACGGTGTCGTCTTTGATATATAGTTCTTTCAAACCAAGTTCCCTGCCAAGGTTGTCAGCCTTTACAAGGGGTGTGAACCCGGAGTAAAGACCTGCCTGTGGCTCTTTGTCTATGGGAAGAAGTTCCCTGTATCGCCACAGGTTCTCATCCCTCTTTTCAATCTTCTTTCTTGAGATCGCCTTTTTTATCTTTCTGTAGTCATATACTGCCTCAAGGGGACCGAAACAGAATTCGCATACATATATGGGTTCTATATCATACTGCCTCCCACACTCCCTGCATTTAAGCCCTGTCACAAATCCCATTTATAACCTCCTTTTAATATCCGTAAGCATATATCCACAGAATAACAGCCTTAAAAAACAATAAGGCTCCCGCAGATAAAGAAAAAAGAATATTACTATTTTACAGAAAACTATCTAAAAAATAAAAGATTTCTTGTTCCCATCTGTGATATAATTTTAGATGTTCAGGGTATTAAACCGCTTTGTCCTGTGTCTGTGACAGGAATCTATGACAACTCTAATCCAGGAGGATAACCATGGGCAGGAGGGCACTTCTGGTAATTGATATGTTAAATGACTTTGTGCTTGAGGGCGCACCCCTTGAGGTTCCTGCCACAAGGGAAGTGGTCCCCGTGATAAAGAGGGAGATTGAGAGGGCGCACAGAGAGGGTGAACCTGTCATATATATCTGTGACAGTCATGAGCCTGATGACCGGGAGTTTCAGAGGTTTGGCTGGCCTCCCCATGCTGTGAAGGGGACAAGGGGTGCGCAGGTGGTGGATGAACTCAGGCCTTCCATGGATGACATTGTCATTGAAAAGACCACATATTCAGGCTTTTATAAGACAAAACTTGACAACACACTGAAGGCGCTTGGTGTTGATACACTGAGGCTTACAGGCTGTGTAACCCATATATGTGTGATGTTTACAGCCTCGGACGCTGTCTTGAGGGGCTATAATGTGGAGGTTGTAAAGGACGCCGTGGCTGGCCTGTCAGAAGAGGACCACCAGGCAGGCCTTAGGATCATGCGGGACGTCCTTGGGGCCCGGATCATCTGATGGATTTCTCTGAACTGAGAAAAGAGATGGTGCGCACCCAGCTCCTGCCACGGGGCATCAGGGACAGGCGGGTAATAGAGGCCATGCTGAAGGTACCACGCCATCTCTTTGTAAGCGAATCATTAAGATACCGTGCTTATGAAGACTGTGCACTCCCCATCGGTGAGGGACAGACCATCTCTCAGCCCTATATGGTGGCTGTAATGACAGAGCTACTGGAGCTGAAGGGTAATGAACGGGTGCTGGAGATCGGTACGGGCTCAGGATACCAGGCAGCCATACTTGCTGAGCTTGCAAAGGAGGTCTATACCATTGAAAGGATTGAGACCATAGCAGAGAGGGCAGAGAGGATACTCAGGGAGCTTGGTTACCAGAATGTTTATGTCTTCTCCGGTGATGGAACAAGGGGGTTGCCCGAGTATGCGCCCTTTGACAGGATCCTCATAACCGCCGGTACACCTGAGATTCCTGACGTGCTCAAGGAGCAGCTCAATGATGGAGGGATCATCGTGGCTCCTGTGGGGAGCAGATACAGCCAGCAGCTTGTAAAAATGATAAAAAGGCACAATGCCTACAAAATGGAGTTTCATACCCCCTGTGTGTTTGTCCCTCTCATCGGTGAGTATGGATGGAAAGAGGAATAATAACATGATTGAGATAGTGGACCTGTACAAGTCCTTCAACGACAAGGAGGTCCTTAAGGGTGTAGACCTTGAGGTGAAGAGGGGGGAAAGCATTGTGATTATAGGAGGTAGCGGGTCGGGCAAGAGCGTGCTCATGAAACATATAATAGGGCTCTACAGGCCTGATAGGGGCAGGGTCATAGTGGATGGGGTTGAGATCACAGGGCTTGATGAGAAGGGACTGTATGAGATGAGAAAGAGGTTCGGGATGCTTTTCCAGTCTGCAGCGCTCTTTGATTCAATGCCTGTCTGGGAGAATGTGGCCTTTTCCCTTTTGAGACACACAGGGCTATCGCCAAAAAAGGCAAAGGAGATAGCCATAGAGAAGCTGAGGCTTGTGGGGTTGAAGGATGTGGAACATCTGATGCCTTCAGAGCTTTCCGGTGGTATGAAAAAGCGTGTAGGTCTTGCCAGGGCAATTGCCCATGACCCAGAGATCATCCTCTACGATGAGCCAACCACAGGGCTTGATCCCATCATGGCAGATGCCATAAATGAGCTTATAATCCGTCTGAGGGAACAGTTGAAGGTTACATCGGTCACAATTACCCATGATATGACGAGTGCCTACAAGATTGCCGATACCATTGCCATGCTCTATGATGGCAGAATCATACAGAGGGGAACACCGGAGGAGATCAGGAACTCCGATAACCCGGTGGTAAGGCAGTTTGTGACAGGCAGTGCAAGAGGACCAATCAGGATTGAGGGGGTTACTGTATGAGGATTTCAACAGAGACAAAGGTTGGACTCTTTGCCCTCCTTGTGTTGTCAATCCTCACCTACATGACATTCAGGGTGAGCGGGACGGAGTGGCTCAGAAAAGGGGGGTATTCACTTTATGTGGACTTTCATAATGTGGCAGGGCTTGACGAGAGGACAAGGATAAAGATCGCAGGTGTGGATGCAGGGGTTGTAGAGGATATAAACCTTGTGGGAAGCGTGGCCCGGGTCAGGATGCGCATATTCCCCGGCATAAAGATATACAGGGATGCCGTGGCCTCCATAAAATCAACAGGCCTCCTTGGTGACAAATACCTTGAGATTATCCCTGGCAGGCAGGGGCCTGCACTAAAGGAGGGTGACAGGATAAGCCATGTTTACGAGCCTGTGGATATTGAAAGGGCTGTCCAGAGCCTTGCCGATGTATCCAACAGCATAATCAGGTTGACAGAAAACATAAACGATGTATTTGGTGCTGAAGAGACAAAGGCATCACTGAGGAGGACCGCCAAGAACCTCTCGCAGATAACAGAGAATCTCAACAGAAGCATAATGGTTAATGACCAGAAACTGCGGGAGACCCTTGACGGGATCAGGACCCTTACGGCATCCCTGCAGAGGCTTGTGAATGAAAACAGCAAGGGCATAAGGACCACTGTTGCAAACATATCCAGTGCCTCGGAGAGGTTCAACAGGGAGATGCCCCAGCTCATTGAGAGGCTCAACAGTGTGGCCCTTGAACTGAAGGAACTGGTGCAGGAGGGCAGGCCGCGTATACTCAGTATCGCACAGAAGACAGAGGAGACCCTTGACAATGTAAAGACAATCACTGAAAGGATAAACAGGGGAGAGGGGACACTTGGCAGGTTGGTTACCGATGAAAGCCTCTACAACTCCGTCAATCGTGCTGCAAAGGGTGTGGAGCGTACAATAAACAGGATTGAGAGGTTCAGGACCTATCTTACCTTCAAGGGTGAATATCTCACAGAGGCCTCCGATGGAAAGGGTTACTTCTACCTGACCCTCAAACCAAGACCTGACAAGTACTATATCCTTGGCATAGTTGGTGACCCTATCGGCCGTGTAACAACAAGAGAGACTGTAATAACGAGAAACGGCGTGACCACTGTGGAGAAGAAGGAGGAGATAGAGAAGAGGATTGAGTTTACGGCACAGTTTGCAAAGAGGTTTGAAGACACCGCACTCAGGATAGGCATTACAGAGAATACCTTCGGGCTTGGTGCTGACCAGTTCTTCCTGGAGGACAGACTGAAGCTCTCCGCCGATATCTGGGACTTCAGTAACGACGAGGAGGATGCCAAGAACCCCCATCTGAAGATCGGACTTGACTACAACTTCTACAGGGGGCTGTTTATAAGTGCAGGTGTGGATAATATCCTGAACTCAAAGTGGAGAGGGCTTTTCATAGGTGGTGGCGTGAGGTTTGAGGATGAGGACTTTAAATACCTCTTCGGGACAGTGCCAAGGATACCTGCAAAATAAGAGATGCACAAGAGAATAGGCGAGATACTGGTCGGTCTGGGTTACATAACTGAGGATATCCTTCAGAAGGCGCTTGAGTTGCAGGAGAAGTCAGTTGAAAAAAGGCGGCTTGGTGAGATACTTGCCGAGATGGCCCTGAAGGAGGATGAACTCGTACAGGCACTTTCCATCCAGTTCAATATCCCTGTGCTGTCAAAGGATGACCTTCCAGAGACCCTCCCCTCTGACAGGTTTTCGCAGGAGTTCCTCAAGGAGAACCTTCTGCTGCCCCTGAGGGTTGAGGATAACGAACTCCTCATTGCCATTGCCGATCCCCTGAA
>DROX01000169.1 GCA_011321725.1 Nitrospirota bacterium
CCCTTGCCAATATCCCCTACATAGTAGATATCGGCGGAGAGGCCTATGCCGGCATAGGCAGCAAGGACTGCCCCGGGCCGAAGCTCTTCTCTATAAGCTGTTGTGTGGAGCGTCCAGGGGTGTATGAGCTTCCCATGGGAACAACACTTAAAGAGATCATATATGAGCATGCCGGTGGCATAAAGGATGGAAGGCAGCTGAAGGCGGTCATACCCGGTGGTATCTCCACCCCTGTATTGACACCTGACAAGATTGATGTGCCCATGGACTTCGTAAGCCTTCCAAAGGTGGGTAGTATGCTTGGCTCAGGTGCGGTCATGGTGTTTGACGAGAGGGTATGTCTTGTAAAGGTATGCTGGAGGGCCATGAAGTTCTTTGAGCATGAGTCATGCGGGAAATGCACACCCTGCCGTGAAGGAACGGGGTGGATGAGGAATATACTTGAGAGGATTGAGGATGGTTTTGGCCGTGAAGGAGATATTGAACTCCTCCAGGATGTTGCCCTCAGTGTCTCGGGCAAGACCTTCTGCCCCCTTGGTGACGGCGCGGCAAATGTGGTCTTGAGTTTTATAAGGAACTTCCCTGATGAGTTTGAGTATCATGTCAAGAACAAAAAATGTGCTGTTGGTTGAGATATGATGAATATACTGTTTTTCCTTAGAGGTATGGATATTGGATCTTCATATCATTCTCAGCGGACATCCCTGTCCGCCTCCGAGGGAATTTTGCGATTTGCCTTCCATGGCAAATCTTATGCAAAATTCAAAGCCATTCAGACCCAATATCCATACCTCTATAATATAGACATTCTTAATAAAGGTGGAAGATGCTGAAGGTAACAATAAACGGAACAGAGATTGAGCTTGAAAGACCGGTCACCGTGCTTGAGGCAGCCAGACAGGCTGGCATCAAGATCCCCACACTCTGTTATTTTGAAGGGCTTCCACCCTTTGGTGGCTGCAGGCTCTGCCTTGTGGAGGTGGAGAAGCTGCCAAGGCTCCAGACGGCATGCACACTGATGACAACAGATGGAATGGTGGTGAGGACAGAGACCCCGCAGATAAAGGCAGCCCGAAGGGCCATGCTTGAGTTTCTCCTGATCAATCACCCCCTTGACTGCCCTTACTGTGACAAGGCTGGTGAGTGCGAGTTGCAGGACCTCGTTGCCATATACGGGCCTGATGCAGGCAGGTTCACGGAGGGTAAAAGGACACACCCCGAGAGCTTTGATGACCCCATAATTGTGAGGAACATGGAGCGCTGTGTGCTCTGTACGCGCTGTGTGAGGATGTGTGATGAGCTTCAGGGTGCCTATGCAATCACTGTGACAGGCAGGGGGAGCCACTCCTTTGTGGAGCCCTTCACAGGAGGTAAGTACAACTGCGAGTACTGCGGCAACTGTCTTACTGTCTGTCCCGTTGGAGCTATCATGTCAAGGCTTCACAGACATAGCTACAGACCATGGTTTGTGGAGCGTGATGTGCAGACCACATGCGGTTACTGTGGTGTAGGCTGCACCATGGTGCTGCAGATGCGAGAGGAGCATATCATAAGAAGCATTCCGAGGATGGGGCTCGGGCTGAACAAAGGCCTGCTATGCGTGAGGGGAAGGTTTGGTTATGACTTTGTGGAAAGCACGGAAAGGCTGAACACCCCCCTGATTAATAAAAATGGCCAGCTACAGCCTGTATCATGGCAGGAGGCATATGATTACATTGCAAAGAGGCTTAAAGAGATAAAGGACAAACATGGTGCTGATGCCATCGGGGGGATTGCATCCGGCAGGTGCACCAATGAAGACAACTATATGCTTCAGAGGTTCATAAGGTTTGTAATCGGTACCAATAACATTGACTCTACGGCAAGGCTTGGATATGCCCCCACCGTAGGTTACTTGGAGAGTATATTCGGGCAGGGGATTACAGCAAACCTGATCCCTGGTATTGCCAATTCTGACGGTGCCTTTGTTGTGGGTGGGGATCCCACAGCCATAAACCCCATCCTGGGTCTTCAGATACGCTCCGTGGGGAAGAACAAAGGCAGTGTTGTGGTTGTTGGCCCCCCTGGAGGGCTGAAGAGGTTTGCAAGCATTGTATTGATAGCCAGCGATGATACCGAGGAGATTGCACTTGCCGCTCTTGTGGGCAGGCTTATGAGAGACAGGGAGATGAAAGGAGAGTTGCCACACCTTGAAGAAAAGATCAGGGCCCTGAAGATACCAGGTGATGATGAGATAACCGGTGCCGGCCTGGGTATTGAAGAGATTGATACAGCTGCAGAGACTCTCAAGGGGATGGAGACCCCTGTTGTTGTGATCGGCCCTGAGATGGCCACGAAAGAGCGGCCATCAAAGAGGCTTTTCCTCGTTGCCGCCATAGCGTACCTCACAAATGCAAGGCTTTTCGTGCTCTCGGAAAGGCCCAATCTTCAGGGGCTCATGGATATGGGCTGTGAGCCCGGGATGCTACCCGGAGGAAGGCCCCTTGATTTTGAGATGTTCAGACACAAAATGGAGGAATCCCTGGGCAGGCAGGTTCCGGAGAGCAGGGGCATGACACTCTTTGAGATGATAGATGCAGCAGAGGATGGCAGCCTGAAGGCACTGTATGTGATGGGAGAGAACCTGCTTCAGTCAGTTCCAGATACCCAGAAGATGGATCGTGCCCTGAAGGCGCTTGATTTCCTTGTTGTCCAGGATATCTACCTTACAGAGACGGCAAGGCTTGCAGATGTGGTGCTGCCCGCATCTGCATGGTCTGAAAAGGACGGCACCTTTACAAACCTTGAAAGAAGGATCCAGATGGTTTCAGCGGCCCGGACGGTTTCACCAGGCCGCCCTGACTGGAAGATAATAGCTGATATATCCAACATCATGGGTGATAAAAAGGAGTTCAACTCAGTCCAGCAGGTCTGGGATGAGATTATACATATATCCCCCCTTCATGCTGGCCTCAGTTACGAGGATATCAGTGCCGGTAATGCCATCTGGCCCTATCACGGAGAACCACTGAGAGGGGTGGCAGGCGAGTTTGAGGTGGAAGGGCTGGATACACTGCCTGAAAGGTCTGGGGGTGGATTCAGAATCGCCTTGCACCGTCCCTTGTACCATTGCGGTTCCATAAGCAGGCACTCCAAGGGGCTTCTCAGTATTGCTGGTGAGCCTCTTCTGATGATAAACCCCCTTGATGCAGAGAGGCTTTCACTCGTTGATGGTGATAAGGTGAAGGTTGTATCACAGTCCCACAGCGCTGAGGCAAAAGTAAAGATATCAGATGAGGTCAATACAGGTGAGGTAGCCCTGTGCAATACATTTTCAGAACTGAGGTTCACCCAGTTTGTGGATTATCAGGTGGCACCCGTGCTTGGCTCCATGATGGTAACCAAAAGAGATA
>DROX01000170.1 GCA_011321725.1 Nitrospirota bacterium
GGACTTAAGTGGATAGACAAGGGTCTTGATGTAAGATACATGAGGTATTGCTACATGGCCTATACAGAGGTCAGATCTCAGAGGTCAGAGGTGGGATTACAAACTGGAGTTTCTGACTTCCGATTTCCGTATAGGTGCCCTGCCTTGTTATTATTTTATCCTGGACAGGTTACCGTAGCATAACATTTTACCCACTGCCTTTGTTAAAATAAAGGATGGCCGGTAGGAAAGCCATACTAATAGTGGATGACGAGCTGGACATCTGTACCCTCCTTGAGTACAACCTCCAGAAGGAAGGATTTGTAACCCATTCTGTTCATGACGGGATAAGCGCCCTCAAGAGGCTCCAGAAGGGCTCTTATGATCTCATGATCCTTGACCTGATGCTCCCCCAGATGGACGGCATCCAGCTGTGCAGGCATGTCAGGGGTGATGCATCTCTCAAATCTCTCCCTATAATTATGCTGACCGCCAAGGATGAGGAGCTGGACAGGGTGCTTGGTCTTGAGATGGGGGCTGATGATTATGTGACAAAGCCCTTCAGTGTCCGTGAGGTGGTGGCAAGGGTGAAGGCTGTACTGAGAAGGACCGACAGGAGGGATCCGGAGGGCAATCGCTCAAGGATAGAGGCTGGTGAGCTTGTCATTGACCTGGAGAGGTTCACTGTGACAAAGAGAGGTGAGCCCGTTGAGTTGAGTGCAAGGGAGTTCAGGCTTCTACAGTATCTTGCCGAGCATCCCGGAAGGATATACAGCAGGGATTTTCTCCTTGATGCGGTCTGGGGTGATGATGTCTTTGTTGAACCCAGGACTGTTGATGTCTTCATCAGACGGATTAGGGAGAAGATTGAAGACGACCCTTCAAGACCCTATTATATCAGGACCAAAAGGGGAGTGGGCTATTATTTCCAGGAGGGTGACAGGGTTTCATGACCATATTGTTGTTTCTGTTGGCTATTATAATCGTGGTGTTATCACTGTGGCTTGTTAATATCTATCAAAAGATCCACGAGATAAAGAACCTTGTTGAGTCATTCCAGAGGGGTGATCTCAGGAAAAGGCTGTATCTCAAGGGCAAGGGCGGGTTGACAGAGATAGCACAGGGACTGAACCAGCTTGCAGAGAGGTGTCTCAGCAAGGATGAAGAGAAGGACATCCAGCGGGAAAGGCTGCTTTCCATCCTCATGAGCCTGCCTGATGGCGTGGTTGTGCTTGACAGGGATAAGAAGACGGTACTTGCAAACACGGCCTTTCTTGACCTTTTCAGGATTACTGACTACGAGATTGAGGGTAAGGCCTTTACAGATATCATAAGGGTCCCCGAGGTTCTGGATATGATAGACACAACCTACAGGGAGAGGGAACTCTCATTAAAGGAGTTCTATTACGACATTACAAGCAGATACCTCCAGGTTATCGGTGTGCCTAACAAGATGCGAAGCGGGATAGTGCTCATATTCAGGGATATATCAGAGATGAAAAGGGTAGAGGAGGTGAGGCGTGACTTTATAGCGAATGTATCGCATGAGCTCAAGACACCTATCACAAACATCAGGGGATATACAGAGACACTCCTGGAAGGTGCAATTCACAGCAGGGATGATGCCCTCAGGTTTTTGGGAACAATAAGATCCAATGTTGAGAGGATGGAGAGGCTTATCACAGATATCATGCATCTATCAAAGATTGAGATGGGCTATCTTACTATTGACAAGAGGAGAACAGACCTTGGTATCTCAGTGGAAAGGGTGTTACAGTTGTTCAGGAAAAAGGCCGACGAGAAGGGTATTGAGATCATAAATAACACAACAGGTGCAGAGATTGAAGCCGACCCTGAGCGGCTGGAGCAGATTTTAACCAACCTTGTTGACAATGCAGTAAAATTTACAGAGAAGGGCTATGTTGAGGTTAACTATGAAGAGAGGGTGCTCTCTGTGAGGGATACAGGGATAGGTATACCCTCAAAATACATCCCCCGGCTGGGCGAGAGATTCTTCAGGGTTGACCCTTCAAGGTCAAGACAGCTCGGGGGCACAGGGCTGGGACTTGCAATTGTGAAGCATCTTGTAAATGCCCACGGGTGGCAGATGATGATAGAAAGCGAGGTGGGTAAGGGCACGGAGGTAAAGATAATAACATGATCCCCTCTCCCTTCCTCGTTCAGATCTGACCCTTAGAAGATGGCCAGTACAAGGAAAGGATACCACACAGACGGACATCTGCACCTCTTCATTGATGGTGCTCCCATCAGGTCATCAGGGATAGAGGAGTTCAAAAATACCCTTCTCAGGTACAACATAGGAGAGATCTATGATATGGGTTCAAGGGATGGCCTTGGGTTGAAGTTCAGAAGATACTTTGAGGACTCCCCCCTAATCCTCAGGAGCTGTGGCTATGCCCTTTACAGGGATGGCACCTACGGGCGGTTTCTTGGAAGGCCTGTAAAAGATGCCAGGGATATAAAGGAGTATATCAAGGACCTTTGTGGAAATAAAGCGGATTTCATCAAGATCATAAATTCGGGGATAATGACCGCCAGCGGCAGGATTAGCGAGGGCGGTTTTTCAGGGGATGAACTCAGGATAATAGTTGATGAGGCCCACGAGAGGGGTTTAAAGGTCTTCTGTCATGTGAGTTCTCCCGAGAGGATCATTGAGGCATTGAATGCGGGCGTGGACTCTGTTGAGCATGGATTCTTTATGCCGGAAGAGGCCCTACATATGATGAGGGAAGGGGCTGTCTCCTGGACGCCAACAGTCTATGCCCTGAAGTGTTTTATAAAAGGCCCCGGAAGGACAGACAGGGAGGTTCTTGAAGGGGTTCTGAAGGATCATATGGAGATGGTTTCCATTGCAGCAAGACTGGGCATAGAGATAAGGGCAGGCAGTGACAGCGGTGCCTCGGGCATCAGACATGGACATGCCCTCCTGGAGGAGAAGAGGATACTATCCGTCTTGACTACAGGATCAGGGAGAACATTTTTTCCACGATAAAGGCAAGGAGTATACATGCAGGAAGCGTAAAGATCCAGGCAAGCACTATCTTGCCGGCAATCCCCCATCTGACAGCAGATAGTCTCTTTGTTGCTCCCACTCCCATAATGGATGTGGATATCACATGTGTTGTACTAACAGGCATACCGACATGACTTGCTCCGAGGATTATGGCGGTTGCGGCTGTCTCGGCAGCAAACCCGTGTACAGGTTCAAGTTTCAGCATATGTACACCCAGGGTCTTGATCACCCTCCAGCCACCGATTGCGGTGCCAAGGCCCATTGCAAAGGCACAGAGCAGTATGACCCATAATGGTACCTCTATTGAATTAATGAGGCCGCCACTGAATAGTGAAAGGGTGATTATCCCCATCACCTTCTGTGCATCGTTGGAGCCATGGCTGAAGGCCATGAAGGAGGATGATAGCAATTGCAGTCTGCCAAAGTATCTCTGTATCCCACCTGGCGGGTATCTTCCGAAGAGCTTAAGAAGAAGTTTCATGAAGAGGTATCCGATGATTATCCCCAGGACCGGGGAGGTTAGTAATGCGGCGAATATCTTTTTCAACCCCCCGAGGTTTAATACACCCGGTCCTCCATATGCCAGCGCTGAACCCATGAGGCTTCCGATGAGGGCGTGTGAGGCGCTCACAGGCAGTCCGATAATGGTCATGGCAGAGTTCCATAGAAACCCTGCAACGAGGGCACTGGCCACAACTGTTTCAGTGATGCCCGCAGGATTCACAATGCCTTTGCCGATGGTTTTGGCCACGGCAGTGGAAAAGAGTGCACCCAGTATATTCATTGTTGCAGCAAGCAACACAGCCTGAAACGGTGTTAATATCCTTGTGGAGACCACCGTGGCTATGGCATTTGCTGCGTCATTCCATCCGTTGCTGATGTCAAAGAGAATCGCCAGGATGATGGTCAGCAGGACTATCTCAGACATGCTTCAGCACAATACCTTCCAGTATATTGGCAACATCCTCACACCGATCGGTTGCGTTTTCCAGGTGTTCAAGGATCTCCTTCCATTTTATCACCCTGATGGGGTCCTTCTCCTTTTCAAACAATTCCCCTATGGCCTTTCTGAAGATGCGATCAGCCTCGTTCTCAAGCCTGTTAATCTCAATGCAGAGATCCTGAACAAAGGAGTAACGCTTTCTTTTCAATTCATCAATGGCCCGGTCTATTGTCCTGGTGTGTTCCATCAATGACAGGGCCAGCTCTTCCACGCCTTCAACCTTCTCTGTTACCTTGAAGAGATTCACCCTGTCGGCTGAAGCCCAGATCAGGTCCAGGACATCATCAAGCCTTGAAACAAGGGCATGGATATCCTCGCGATCAATGGGTGTAAGGAAGGTCTGATTCAGCATCCTGATTGCTTCATGGGTCAGTAGATCCCCCTCATGTTCAAGGTCGTGTATTGCCTTTGTCCTCTGCTCAATCCTGTCAAACTCCCTGAAGAGTTCAACAAGCTGTTCAGAGGCCTTTATCAGGTTCTGTGATGCACTATGGAAGATCTCAAAAAAATCCAGTTTCTTTGGAAACAGTCTCACGGTAGAAGCCTTTCCTGTTAAAGGACTGCATAATTATAAAGTTTTATCCAGGGTTTTTTCAAATCCTCTCTATCACCCAGAATGCCGATAGAAATAGGTCAGGCAAAAAAGCGGTAAATATCTGTAACAGAACTTTCATACTTCCTTAATACCACTGTAAAGGGAACCTGATTTAATAGAAAGGGAAAAGAAAAAAATCAAAGGGATGCCAACGAACTCTCAGCTTGATCCAGCCCCATCCAGGGCAGGGGATACTTGAAGGACAAGGAGGTGATATGAGTTTGTAACATTACTGTAACATATCCTTAACATCACTGTAACAGAGGATCAATTAAAATCAATTA
>DROX01000171.1 GCA_011321725.1 Nitrospirota bacterium
CACCCTGGACCTCAAAGACGAGATGCACCCCGCCCTTCAGGTCAAGCCCGAGGGCAATACCCCTGTTGGGCATGTTCTCCTTCCACCACTGGGGCATATATTTGAACAAGGGGGTATTTGGTAAAAAGAAGATAATGGCAAGCAAAACCGTTCCTATTATGAGCCCCAGCTTCCACTTAACCTGCTTCATTATACCTCCTATGCCATCCTGGTGTTATTAATATAGAGATTAAATTCCGTGTCCAGCATCCCGGCTGCCTTTCTGCAGGCTATCATCCTTGAAAGGAATATCTCAAAATATTCAATAACCTGTGAGATCCTTGTATCAATCACCAGTGAAAGGGTAATCAGCCGCTTTTCTGAATCAACAGAGAGGTCGGATTCAGTGGCAGCGTAATTCACCCTGTCGTGAATATCTTCGCTGACCATGGAGGGGTTCCTCACCCTGCTACGATGGACATCAGACTTGTCAGCTATCAAAAGGGCTGCAGCCACAGGATCAGGGATTGCCCCCTCCTCCTCTTCATGAACCACTATTGCGGTCATTATGGTGGTAATCTCCTTGAGTCCGAAGCCAACCTCTTCAAGTATCTCCTTTGCCAGCATGGCACCCATCTTGTGATGCATGCTCCTGCCGAGCATATTTCCAATATCATGAAGAAATCCTGCGGCAGCCGCAAGCCTGGACAACTCTTCAGGATAGGAAAGATTCCTGAGTATCCTGTATGCGGTCTTTGAAACTATCTTGCAGTGTCTGAGCCCGTGCTCGGTATAACCTATGGCATCAAGATACCTGTCAGCCGCCTCTATGTAATGTCGTGCCCTTTCATTCTCATAGAGAGCTGTTATTATATCCGGAAGCTGATCAGTCTTCTTCCGCAGAAGTTCTGACTGTTGCAATGTATGCCTTCCCGATCTTGATTTTTGTGTTCTCTGCTATCTTCAGGGTAACGGTCTTTTCACCCACTGATTCAACAACACCATAAATACCACCATTGGTGATCACCTTATCACCCTTCTTCAGTGCGTTTAACATCTCCCTGTGTTCCTTGGCCCTCTTCTGCTGTGGTCTTATGAGGAGGAAGTAGAAGATGGCAAAGATGATTATCAGCGGCAGAAAGCTTGTGAATATCGCCTGCGGACCTCCCGGCTGTGAACCCTGCTGAGCAGGTGCCATTGCCCATGCTATGGAATCAAACATTCGTCACCTCCAGTTTGTTTTTGACCATAAAATGGCCATATTGGATATCAGAGTATTATACTTTTTCTGATAATTACTTTTCAAATCTCCATGGTTGCACCGTGACCTGCCGATTGAACCGGCAGTCAATTTCAGGATAGATTGGTTCTTTTGTCTCAAAACTCCAAGACAACCTGACAATCTTCTGCAGGGATTGCAAAAAGTAGATTTTTGAAGTAGACTATTCAGCCTAAAGCACTGTACTCTCTTGTGGGTTCTGCCACAGGACTTAAGAGAAAGGCAGTTGAATACAAAGAGGGGGACGGTATATTTACTGGTTACCTTGTCTATCCAGAGGGGATAAGAACAAACTCACCAGGTGTATTATTAATACCTGAATGGTGGGGGATTAATGATTTTGCAAAATCCATGGCCGACAGGATTGCCGGTAAGGGGTTTGTCGTTTTTGCCATAGATATGTATGGCCAGGGCAGATATGCAAGAACCCCGGAAGAGGCGCAGAAACTCTCTGTCAGTCTTCCTATTCAGAATCCTCTTCCATTATTGTTTTTATATTCATCTTCTATCAGGATATGGAAAAGCTCCTCCAGTGTAAGAAAAGCCCTCTTTTCATTACCACCAACACGCTCAATTACACCCACCATCCCATGAGGTTCTACACGCTCATTCCTGTAGATCTTGACGATATAGGTGACTTTTATTTCTCTGTCTACTTCCATGGTTCTACCTTAAAATCATCAGCAAAAAGACTACAGGGGTACAGGCCTGGTTACTATTTTGGAAAATATCTGCTATTCTCTGATCTTTGTAAGCCACCTTAAAAGTTCCTCCCCGGTCTTAAAACTTCCTTTTTTATTTCCTTTAACATCCTCAACTGTTCCGACAAAACACTCTTCAGGTTTGTTCCCTCTCCTGAAGACCTTCAGGATATATATCTCTTTTCCTTCTTTATTGATAATTCTATTTCTTTTAATAGCCATAACCTTAGTATATTTATAACACAGGAAAGGTTACAAAAGGGTTACAGGTTCGGTTACAGTTGGGGTTGGCTGGATTTGCTAAATCTATATTTTCATCCCAGCCCTGCGTGCAAGGCCTTGAAGTATCGGGCCAGGAACAATATCAAGCTCGTTTTTAAGGATTTCTTCAGCCTGCTTGTAAACCATGATTGCTTTTGAGGGATAACCACTTTCAAGATATAGCTCCATCAAGGCAGCATATATCTCTTCATTCAAGGGGTCTCTTTCTATAGCACGATAAAGATATGGAAGAGCGTCTCTGATATTTCCCCTCTCTCTGCACATCTCTGAAAGCAGGATCACACCTTTGACAAAATCCTCTCTCAACAACTCTCTATGCCTTATTATCCAGGTCTCACTGAAGTCTCTGGCAAGAAAATCATCCCTGTAAAGGTCAAGGACTTTCATCAAAAGCGCAATATCCTCTTTTGTCCTGAGTATCCTTTTTATCGTCTCCTTGAAGACTATAGAATCAACTGCACAGAGTGGTCTTGCCAGAGAGATCTTCTTCTGCTTGACAAGTATCCATTGTGCTGGCTTCTCTCCTTTGGGACAGCCAAGCCTCCTGAGCCTTGACAGTGCTACCTTCAGGTTATTCTCTCCCACATCACCATCTGCATCTGGCCATAGAGTATCTATAAGCAGGTCATAAGATACCTTTGTTCCACCAAATACGATAAGTGCCTTAAGGAGTGTCTTTGTGCGTCCGCCTTTCCATTTCCGGTCATAAATCACTGATTCCCCAACCCTTATCTGGAGTTCTCCAAAGGCTGTGATACGGATGGGTCTTCGCTCAATATCTTCAATCAGATCAATGCACTTTTCAGAGGGATATAATGAACTCTCTATCACCTTAATGAACCCCCTGGTACGATTCAGGTGAACGACCTTTTCACCTTCTGGCATAAGAGATGAGGCCATTTGAAGGTGCTCCCTTGCCCTTTCTATCATGCCCATCTTCAGGTAAATATTGACAATCTCAAGGCAGCCTGATGAAGCAAGGAGAAAGAAACCATCCCTCTTCCATCTATTAATCCAATGCTGCAGATGTTCCAGTGCCTCGGCATTTTTATTCATATCTGAAAGGGCCTGGCCAAACAGCAGGGCGGGTATCTGTTCTGCTACCCTACTTTTACTCAGGGCTGCCCTCTTAATCGCCTCGTTACTATGGATTAATGCCTTGTGAGGCTGGCCGAGCATCAGATAGGCTGTACCAAGGTTATAGTGAAGGTAAGATAAGTGAAAATAGTTCTGCTCAGGTATAACACGTGTGCGAAGTTTCTCTGCTATTGACTCAATGGCTACTTCATCCCCTCTCCTTGCTACTGTAAGCAACAGGTGGCCATAGCCCAGGAAGTAGGCAGGTGGAGGGAGGTCTTCAAAAAATGGCAGGCTGATCACCTCTCTTAATATCTCCTCTGCCTTACTAACATACCCTTTAACATAGTAGAAAAGCCCGCGTGTTGTCTGAAAATAAACCTTTACCACCACATTTGTATCGGGCATGCTACAGAGCACCTCGGCATCCTTTATGATGAGTTCTGCTTCAGAAAGCCTTCCCATCCATATCAGACAGTATGAACTGGCAGCAGCAAAATATACCATCAGTGAATGTGATCCTGCCTTTTCAGCATACAAACGCTGTTTTATGTATGTCTCGTATGCCTTATTTATATCCTGTCCTGTAAGTTCTGTAAGACCTTTAAAACCTGCAAGTGAACAGACGGCAAGAGACGAAAGCCTGTCTTTCATTCTAAGGAGTTCTTTTATTCTTCTGTACCATAAATCATATCTCTGAAATTCCCTTCCACTGTCCCATATAGAGGCTACTCCAGCACCTGCGGCAGCAGCTGCCGCCTCAAGGTCTCCTGTATCTTTAAACATCTTGTAGAAGGTGCCCATCTTTTCAAGAGATATTGATTGTCTTGTAGCTTCCAGAAGAAACTGTAATCTAGCTGGTAGTTGAAGGTCTTCAAGAGGGAAGGATTCAATAGGGCGGAGATGGACAAGGATGGATGGAGTGTCCATATTGAACCACCACTTTAATCCATCTTCACTGAGTTCTGAAATATATTCTTTCCATTTCTTCTTATCTACATATTTCTGATATTTCTCTCTTAACTGTATAAGAGACAATGAATTCATTCTACAAGTCACCTATGATAAAAATATTCTAATACCATGGCTACCTTTAACAGAATAACTTTTTAAAAACTTTTTATTTTTTCTTTAAATATTATACAGTTATTTAACAAATTTGGGCTATTATATTCTTATCAATCAACCAGATCAAAACATCCAAAACCCTGTGAATTTTTGCTTCCAAGCCCTGTGTCATAGGCCAGCTTGATTAGTTCAGGATTCCCCCTTATTCTAAACTTTCCCATCCATGCCTTTATGATGAAGCCCTTGTATTTAATAATTTTCTCATCCTTTAATTTCACACCAATTGGTATTATCTCAAACTCCTTTGATTGGGGTTCTTTTTCATAGATAGCAACATACTTTTTCACAAGATTGCGTCTGATAAGTTCTGAGAATTCCTTTTCATAGGGGTTATAATAGTATGTCTTTTTCTTCCCATCACCTGCTGTCAGGGTGCTATAAGTCGTAACAGGAGAAAGCATCCTAATTACAATATCTTCAGAAATCTCCGGAGCGAAATGCACATTGACAGCCTCAAGAAAGGCAGAATCAGAGCCAAAATTAATCTCTGATTTTCTTACGAGGTTTTCAGCCAGTGACCTGAGTATCTCCTCAACCGGAGAAGAGACCACAAGTCTAAAGGGTGATATGATTTCTATCTTATCATCTATCAGTCTGTATCTACCTAAAATCCTTGAAAAGGTAAAGAGCTTAAAACTTCTTTTTTCATAACTGAAACCCTTATCGTGAAGGTCATTTGCGAGTGATTGATCAAGGTTATCATAAATCATGCCCTGAATAAGATGGTTGTAAAATAAAGGAAGCCTCAATACCCCCTCTTTTGTAAACCTGAAAGTAAGCCGCATTCTAACCTCCTGGAAGATTTTATCACAACCACCTGTGGGTTGTGCAATAATAATCGTCGATCTATGATAATGTAAAAGTTCCTACACAACGACGACAGAATTTTAGTTGAATTTTCAAGAAAATGTGTTCTATAATCAAATTAACCACAGTTCTTTAAAAACAAAAAGTGATTGATATTAATAAAATAAAATGGATTCGTAGCTTACCTATAAGGAATTGAAACTTTCCTCACTCACCGCAAGCCCTCAGATAGCCGTCATTCGTAGCTTACCTATAAGGAATTGAAACTGTATAATATAATAAGGTATAAAAGTGGAAGCAGG